>JBGPML010000085.1:0-2845 GCA_041486955.1 Patescibacteria group bacterium | reverse complement strand
GCGCCAAGCCCTTCCATCTGGTTTTGAAGTGGTTCATGGTATTCAATGACAGAGTGAATTGAAGGAGATATATGGTTAATGACATCTTGGTTGGTTCGGATTGCAGCCGTATCTACCGGACCAATATCGTCGACAAGTCTCGCCATTTCTTGGGTGGTATGTTCTTTGATTTGACGAACACGCAACGTTTGATTCAGAGCATCGTCAACATTTTCACCTTGACTGACAGCATGTTTCATGGCCGATTCATTCAAGAGAGAAGTAGCATCCCAACTCTGTTGGACCGCTTTTTTCAATGCGCCCTGTAATTCAATCGGATCCTGTTCGATTTGAGCCGAAATACCAATCGAAGGATGAATTTTTTCAAGCGATGCTCGAATTTGGCCAAGCTGTGCTGAATCCACTTGTGGTTGATTTAAGGTCGTCCGAAACGTATTTAATTCCTGCCGAATTGAATCAACATTGCTTCCTTGAGCTGAAGCAATCTGTTTGGCAATTTCGCGAGCTGAACCAAGTTCATCACGACGAGTTTCACCGACTAGATTTCCTTGATCAACGGCTTCCGTAAACTGTTTACGTTGACCAATGTATTCTGACATTTGGGGACGAACTGCCTGGTACTGTGCTCGTGAAACACCCAAATTCGCAAAATCCTGGTAGCCAATTGATTTTCGTCCAGACAGGCGATCTAATCGATCCATTCTTCGACGAATGGTTTTAAGCATCTTGTCCATCGTCTCAATCGGCATTTCTTGGTTCTGTGCGGCTTGAGCCATGGCCATAAAGGCCTGCTGCTGCCTCGCGATTGGAGCTTTGGCGCCGGTCGTTGTGTTTAAGACCACCTCGTCAGGATCCATGCCAGCATACGGAGTACTTCCACCTCCCCTGGGATTTCGAGCCGCTTCAAATTTATCTGGGTCCCAGCTTTCCCCAAACTTCCAACCAGGTCCTTGACTTTCATAGACGGTTCTAAAGATACGTTTGGTGGAAGCACTCCTACTGCGACCCAGATTTTGAATTTTGCCGACCAGTAGGTTGACATGGGCTAAATCTTGGGCATCTTTGATGGCGGCAAATTTTGGACTTGCCGCAATTTCTCCCGGAGCCATGGCTCTTATTTTTTCAAGGTCAATACCCGCAATGCCTTTATTTTCCAGAATTCCGCCCAATCGTTCCATGGCCTGCGGCAAATCTTCAATACTATTAATCATTTCCCGATCATCGGTTTGATAGAATCGATATGCCCCCTCACGACCAGCGACAGTCTTAAATGAAGATGTACCGCGAACTGCCGTCGTCTCGCCGCGTAGTCGTGCTGCTTCCCGCAATTGAAACGCTTCCGGTAGTGCCCGAATATTGTAGTTCGGGTTCCAGCGTCTGGTTGCTCTGGCCGCATCATCAGAAGCTTTCTTTTTGGCGGCGGCAAGTCGAGTCGCGTTAACTCGTTTACCAAATTTTTCAATACTCTCACCAGTTTCACGCTTTAGGTCTAGTTTCTGCGCTTCGCTCCGGACGACGGCATAATCTTTTTGAAATTTCTTTCGTTCAGCTGACCCCGCCGCGCCAATAGGTCCGAGTTCGAGAGGATCAACTTTTTTTCGCACGCTCGCATATTTTCCCGCAATTCCACCAACCCCCCGATCAAAAGCAAAGTTATTTAAACGACGTGATCGTTCATACATGAATCCGGCACTTTTCGCCCCAAGATTTTCCCATTTGGGCAATACGCCAACACCAAATACGCTCCCCCACATAAATGGTAACCGATAGGCAAGAAATATAATCGCGAAGGAGACACCGTTAATCAAGGCATAAAAGCTCAAGTTCGCTTTTCCATTATTATTGGCATTGGCAAAATGCAGGAAGATGATCGCAAATCCGAGCAATACAGCCGACACTGGCAACATTAACAACCATTTCCAGAATGTCCCCCACCACTTCTGCCAAACTAGTGCCTTTAGCGGCGGAAAGCCAAGAGAAAAGAACGCTATCGGAGCCACCATAAATAGAAGCATCAGGATATAGTGACGGATGTAAAAAACAACCATCAAGGCAAGCATCAGAATTAACGGAATACTCGTAAACATCAAGATAACTATGGCGGTGAGCGTGGCGAATGGAACGGTCGCGGGACTGGTGGCAAGTCCGATTGGCACACTGGCTCCGCCACTGACAACGCCATATCTAATTAAGCTATCAGGCAGCGTAAATAATGAATTCGACAATTCATCCCATAGCTGCTTAGCCAAAAATGTTGTCGCACCACGGTTTTGAATGTCAGAAGAAACATACTGACCGACTAATTGACCGATAGCTTGAGTTATTATTGCGGCAGCTTCAAGGAACAGCCTCATAATAAAGAAACTTAAATTCGCAAGAACGATCCCAATAATTAAGCCGGGCAGAATCTGTTTTATTCCATACGTATCAATTTTGAAGCGAAAGATGTTAGCAAAGGCGGCGACAAGTAATCCTACAACCACAATTAAATCAATCAATCCAAGAGAAATAGTCCAAACAATAATCACCCCATTGGTATCGCGGATATATGGCCATGTGTTAAGCGGAATAACACCGACAATTTGAGATAATAAATCAGCGAGAAAAGCTCCGAGCGCGTGCATTTGGCATAAGACCCAACCGCCGGGATTAAAGTTCGTGAAGGTGATATATTGTTCGCTACAACTCGGACCGGTAGGAGGCGGCGGTTTTTCTCCACCGGCGTCGTCACCATTAAAGGCCACGTTCGTCACGGTACTATTTTCTGTGCCGTTCACGGGTTTAAGTTGGGCCGTAAATGCGTCTTCATCTTGATTAAATGTCGTTGTCACCTCGGCCGGTTTGT
>JBGPML010000084.1:0-2958 GCA_041486955.1 Patescibacteria group bacterium | reverse complement strand
GAGACTTGTCGACGATATTGGTCCGGTAGATACGGCTGCAATCCGAACCAACCAAGATGTCATTAACCATATATCTCCTTCAATTCACTCTGTCATTGAATACCATGAACCACTTCAAAACCAGATGGAAGGGCTTGGCGCAGCCGCGCAACAAGACGTAATTAACCGTACTGCTGGCGAGTTTGCCGCCCAAATTGCCGAACATGCTAGAACACTTGGTCCAGATACCAATATTCTGCAATCTGTTTCGTCCGATGAAGATCAGCGCGAGCGATTCAGCCATCAGTTGGATGATATTATTCAAGCCCAAATTGCGGCTATCAAGAGCGGTGCGACGGCTCAACCAGCAGCGGGAACTGTTGTATCGCCAAGTCCCGCAGCTCCGCAGCCGAAAGCATCTGTTGGGGAAACTGCTCCACCTGTCCAACCGACTGCAGAACAACCAACTCCCCCGCCAGCACCTGAACCGCCGCCAAACCTACCCTAAATAGGGATAAAAACAAATTATGGAATTTGAACCAAAAGAACCACCAGCTGAAGAAGTTGAAGCTACTCAACATATGAAGCGGCTGCAGGGCACTGCCGAGGAGCAGCCTCCAGAGCAATTGCCACACCGACCTGAAGTAATTCCACCTGTGTTGGAAACTCAGTCTGAATCACCAGCGGATAATTCTCTGCCGGACAATGGAGCCGTAGCATCGCCAGAAAGTCAACCATTTCAAGGTAATACTCCACCAGCCAGTTCCCCTGAACAAACGAATCAAATCAATGGGGGAGAAACTGACTCTGCCATTTTGGAACAGTGGGATACGAGAATGAAACAAGTTGATGCAATGGCAGAGAAAAAGGCTTGGGATTACGTTCAAAGCGATGCTGGTAAAAGATATAATGACAATTCTCTCGAACGATTCCATCACGAGAGAGACAAGGCGATTAGGGAGATTCGCAAAGGTTTTATCAGGGCAAACTGGGAAAAAGCCCAAATAGTTGCAAAACGTGACCCTGATGGGGAGGTGGCCAAATATATTAAGGAAGAAGAAAGACTAAGGGCAGAGCGGGAAATTAAAAGCGCTGAGTATGAAGCCGACCAGGAACAACAAAGAGTTCGGAAGGCCGCTTTGCTTCAAAAAGATAGGCAGGAAAAAATCGAAGCAAGGTCTAAAGAGCTACCAGGAGAGAAGGATATTGTTCCCACGGAATCGCCAGTCAGCACAAGCGAGGCAGTAGCCACTCCGGAAAGCCAGACGGAAGCGACAGCGGATATTGCTCTACCGGACAATGGATCTGTTGCATCATCGGAAGCCAACGTATCTGCCGGCAATGCCAAGGAATCACTACCGGATGGAGCAAACGATCAGGCTTCATTTGAGCCAGACGAATTCGTACCACGTCCAACCGAATCGAATTCGCAATTACAATTAGAAGGCGGACCGGATGAATTTATGCCACGTCCCGAAGCCGCCGTGTCATCCTCTGAGCCGGAATCTGGACTGGATGAATTTGTTCCTCGCCCTGAATCAGACGCCTCACCTGAGGCAGATCAGCCTTTTGATATTAAAAATTACCCGCAATGGGAAAAACAGTGGGAAACATGGCCGGCTGAGTTGCGGGATTGTTTCGCGCCGATGATAGAAACTGGCAATCTGACGCCGGAAATATATCAGGCCATTAAGGTATCATTCAAATCTGAAGCTAAAGATGTGCCAATGGATGTACATTATGCGAAGCTAGGCTTAAAAGGTAAAAATGTCGCCGCCGAGGCGGTATATCGAACACGAACAATTTTGACTTATCCGGAGTTAAAAAGATTTTCGCCTGAAATGCAGGCTCATATTATTAATCATGAGATTGGCCACTTTCTCGGTGCTCACTTTATTACTCCCGAGGACTATAAATCGATTGTCAAGAATCGACCGCAAAGTTCAATGAGTAAGTATATGCGTAAAATAGGTGAAAATGCTCCAGAAGAGCAGGCTTTTGAAATGTTGGCTGATGATATCGCCGATTTTCTTCAATCTTCCAGCCCGGAACAGATGTTGTCGCGACGACTATCGCGGGCCGGCAATCAACCCGATTTAAGCACGTTATCGGAAGAAGAAAGATCGGCGGTTATCGCCTCTCACGAAGCGATGCTGGCAGAATCAACTGAATTATATGATTTCTTGAAGGTAATGTTGAGTAAAGAACGGCAAGAAAATCCAGCCACCGCATTACCTGAATCACAACAGAGTAAATGGCTCAAAACTGTTGGCATCGAAGAAGATGAATTGGACTTCGATTACGATCAAGAAGTGCCGTATGATGTGGCCGAACTGGTATGGCAACCGCCTAAAAAGCCTAAGCCGGCTCAACCCGAACAAAAACAGGGAATGCATTTGTTTGATCTTCTTTACGCTAAAGGATAACGCTTTGATTGCTCGAAATGTTCCGCCTATGATAAGGTAAAACTATAACTTAGGAGGGTGAGTGCAGTTTAAGGTTCCTCAAAACATTGATATGGCCGACCGTATTGTTGGGCCGTTAACGCTCGTGCAGTTTCTGTACGTTCTTGTCGGTGGAATTATTGTTTATTTTCTTTTGGTGACAATCGCGCCGATTAGTAGCTTGCTCTTTCTCGCTACGGCTGGTCCAGTCACGCTTTTTACTCTGGCTTTAGCCTTTCTCAAAATTCAAGATCAACCATTCCCTCGTTTTGTGGGGGCATTCTTTATGTTTCTCAGACGTCCCAAGGTCCGAGTCTGGTATAAAGACGGGGTTAGCACGGAATTAGTTATAACGAAAGATGCTCCAGCAGAGGGGAGCAGCGGGGTTCAACGCAAAACCGTGAAGCGCTCAGAATTAGCCCGATTAGCTCAGACATTGGATACTTCTCCAGAGGCTGTACCTGCGACATCTAATCCAAAGGCTCAATCGATTAATCGAAATGTTCCGCCACCAAATCACCTCAAGCGTGGTCGG
>JBGPML010000083.1:0-2975 GCA_041486955.1 Patescibacteria group bacterium | reverse complement strand
TCGAAGATCCGAGAATTATTGTGTCAAATATAGAACAGGCCATCGGCAAGGGCGGGGCAATTATCGCTGGGCTTAAAGCAGTGTCAGAACAAATCGATTACATTGGTTTTGTTGATGCCGATGGCGCCATCGCACCAGCCGAATATGATAAACTGCTCGAAAAACTTTCAGCAGATCCAACAATCGGTTTGGCTATTGCCTCTCGTTGGGTCAAAGGGGCAAAATTTATACGTAAACAAACGTTATCACGACAAATCAGCAGTCGCGCCTTTAATTTAATTGTACGACTCATATTTGGATTTAATTTTCATGATACCCAGTGTGGAGCGAAAATCTTGACCTATGACAGCTTTATAAAAATCAAGGACCAGTTGCAAGAATCGTCTTTTGCCTTTGATATTGAATTACTCTGGCAAGCCAAGAATCTTAAAATTAAAACCGTGGAGGTCCCAATTGACTGGCAGGATCGACCGGGTTCGAGTGTTGTCGTGGCAAAGAATCTTAAACCAGTCGCTGAAGCATTGTGGCGTATACGATTTGGCTGAGTACTCTAAAACGGTAAAACCGTTTCGTCTTCGTTAGCGGTTGGGGTTACGGGTGCTGGTGACTCGAGAGAAGTTTCTTTTAGCTTTTCTGGGGCGGAAAACGTGTGTTGAATTTTCTGAAAATCGTTTTCAATTTTTTTGAGCCGTTCTTCAGCGATTTTGGCTAAAGCCATGCCTTCTTCGAATTTTTTTAACGATTCTTCGAGCCCGACAGAACCTTCCAAATCAGTCACGATGGTTTCGAGTTTGGAAATTATCTGTTCAAATTTTTGTTCTTCTTGTTTCATAAATTCCTAAAAGAGGCTTGGTTGGTGTGTGTTTGGTAGTGTTGATGATTCAAATGTTCCATCGCTTACCTGGGTTCTTATTTTACCATCAGTGGGCAATTCCGCCAAGGTGGTTATAGGCTGGCCAGTTGTTGTCTGATAGGTAATACTGTATCCGCGTTTCAGAATTGCCGAGGGATTGAGAGCGATAAGCAGTTTTTTCGACTCTTGGAGTTGTTGGTGAGACCGCTCAATTGTTGTCTGTGTGGTTTGGAGCAGACGGTGTTGAAATTGATCAACCTTGAGACTGGTCTCGTCCATCCCCTTATAATAGCTCTGTGCTTGTTGCTTAAGCCTTTCCATCAGGATATGAATACTCCCTAACTGACGTTGAATTGATCGTTGTAATGAATGGATTGATCGATCAATATCGCGCCGCAACTGCATAATATATGACGATGTGTGCTGACTAATAGTATAGACTGATTGTTGAACTGTCTGCCGATAATTATTTATTAAATCTTGAATCGTCTGGTTAGCTTGGTGCTGCAATAATTTTAATGAATTTTGAACCGTCTCCCGGTCTGGTACCGTCATCTCGGCTGCGTTGCTTGGGGTTGCGGCTCGGATATCGGCCACTAAATCAGCGATACTCGTGTTGTGTTCGTGTCCAATTCCGGTAATGATAGGAATTTTTGAGGCAAAAATCGTTCGAGCTACCCGCTCGCTATTAAACGCTTGGAGATCTTCGAGGGACCCTCCGCCACGACCGAAGATAATGACGTCGACAGTCTGATATTGATTAAAGTACTCTATAGCTCCGACCAATTCATCAGGTGCGTTTTTGCCTTGGACAAGGGTTGGCAATAAAAAAAGTTTCAGCCCACCCCAACGACGATTAATGACTTTTATTATGTCGTTAATCGCAGCTCCCTCGGAACTGGTAATAATGCCAATGGATTCAGGAAACCGCGGTAAGGCAAGTTTATGTTCGAGCGCAAAAAGACCTTCTTGTTCTAATTTTAGTTTCAATGCTTCGAAGGCCTTTTGTAACGCCCCTTCCCCTTTGAGCTGAACATTTCGAACATTTAAACTAAATTTGCCATAAGGAACGTAAATACGCGGCGTCCCCGTGACTAATATTTCCTGTCCGTCTTCCAACGGAAAGTCGAGTTGATACATTGTTGTAAAACAGTTTACGACACTATCGTTATCTTTAAGGTCGAAGGAAACCCACTTATTCTGTCGTACTTGATATCCGCTCACTTCGCCAGTAACCGTTACTTCTCCCACTTGGGTTGAGAGGACGGTGTTGATCAGTTCATTAAATTGTTTAACAGAGTAGATAACCTGTTCCATAGGGGTAACTATACCATATTTCGTTTAAGCGTCGACACGGTTAGCGGGAAATATGGCGAATTGTGCGATGGAGGAGAAAGAGACTTGCCCACATGATGGCGAGAATGATGGCGACCAATCCCATTTGCTGGTTAAATTGGCTAATCGATGGAATGAGTCGCTGAAGATACTCCGGGACTGCAAAGGCAATTGCGATAAGAATCCCGATTAAAACAATACTCCCCTCGATAGCGTGAATGGCGTCAGTTTTGCTTGGCGCTAATGTTGCCGCAATGCTGACCATTAGGAAAAGTATAACGGCTGCAATCCCCCATTCAACTTGCCGGATATAGTGACTTAATAGGAGAAGTAATCCAATTCCCACTGGGAAAGGGGCGAATGAAATAAATGGTTGGGTTACGACGGCATATTTTGGTTTATGATGGACAACTTCACCGCCAGTTTCCGTCCAAAACGAAATATTTTGTATTGGGGTACCGGTTACGATACAAGCTGCAACGTGAGCGAGCTCGTGCACTACTACGCCGGGAAAAAGAATCAGACGGAGAAAAATATAACGGCTACTGACTCGAGCGAGACCCAGCATAATATTAAAGCTCAAAATATAGCTAACAGCAACCAGGAATAGAAGTTGCAAGAACGGAAAAAAAGGTTCCATAATCTATTTCTGACAGTCAGCCCAAGTTACATGACTTCCAATCGTCAAATGAAATTTTTCAGCTTCACCACGATTCATCTCAATTACGGTATCAGCAATTTGTTTGGGAGTATATGATGGGATGTTCGGGCCTTGTTCGGGTCCGAG
>JBGPML010000082.1:0-3214 GCA_041486955.1 Patescibacteria group bacterium | reverse complement strand
TCATTTCCTGTCGGGCTCACAGATACGAGGAAATGGTGACTACCGCTACTCGTCACCGCGACACGCTGCCATGAGGGTCTATCGAGCGGATTGGACCGCCGTGACGTGGAACGACTCTGAAAAAGCGAACTCTGCGATATCGCGACGGCTTGATCGACTGTGAGGTTGCGAATGAACAGTTTCTCGATCACGTGGCACCCTTTCGACGTCAGGTCGCCCGATTTCTCGAGCGGGAGAGTGTGTAAAACGACGTTGATCGGACAAGCGCCCAAAGCGCTCCACGCTGAGGCTTAAAGTGCTTCATAATTGCCTATCAATAATAAAGCAACATCATCAAGAATATATGCTTGATTTGCCAATGATTATAGTATATTTTAACCATTTTGTCAATCTGGATTTGCTATAATCCCAGTGGCAGTTCTTGTACTGCTCACGTTCTTTGACAGGAGAATCACATGAACCCTGGACTGACATATGCAGGTGCTGGTGTCGATTATAGTCGACTGGATCCGTTCAAACTACGTTGTCAACAAGCCGCACAAGGGACGAGTCACTGGCTTCAGCGATTTGGGTTACAAGAAATATCGAGAGATCCAACGTATCTCTTTGAGGAAACTCGAAAGTCGGCACTTTTTAATAGAGTTTGGAGTACGGTCCACGAAGGGCTTGGAACCAAAAACCTAATCGCAGACGCGATGGGGCTGTTAATCGGGAGGTCGTACTACGACGCCATAGCTCAAGATACTATTGCGATGGTCGTCAACGATGTCCTCATAGGCCGGCTGCTTCCCGTGACCATGACAATGCATCTGGCGGTAGGAGACTCAGCCTGGTTTGATGATCAGAACCGAGTTGAGGCATTGATTGAAGGATGGGTTGCGGCATGCAATATGGCCAAGTGTGTTTGGGCAGGCGGCGAAACACCAACTCTCAAAGATGTCATCGTCCCGGCAACCTGTGAACTCAGCGGTTCTTCCATTGGCTCGCTTCTGCCAGGGCAGAAATGGGACGATTCGATAGTCCGGACGGGAGATGTCATCGTTTTGCTCGGCAGCTCGGGGATCCACGCCAACGGCCTAACCTTGGCTCGGCAGATTGCCGAAAGGCTTTCGCACGGTTATTTGACCGAGATCGGAAACGGTCAAATCTATGGAGCCGCGTTACTTACGCCCACCCAGATTTACGTGGAGTTTGTCGAAACCTGTATGGAAAGGAGGATCGAGCTCCATAACATCATCAACATCACCGGCCATGGATGGCGTAAGTTGATGCGTGGGAATGGGGCGTGCTCCTACGTCATCGACCGTGTACCTGTGCCACAAATGATCTTTCAGTTCATAAGGGAACAGGGCGACATCAGCCCAAAAGAGATGTACGGCAATTTCAACATGGGAGCTGGAATGGCTCTCATTGTCGATCCTAAGCAAGTTATCCGGCTTAAGGAAGTCGGATCAGAGTATTCAATCGCGGTATTAGAGGCTGGCTATGTCGACAACTCTCCGCCTCATACCAAACAAGTTGTCATCCGGCCGCTCGATCTTGAGTGGGAAGAAACGGTTGTCTGAATATGACCTCGACCAAGGCTGCCGCGTAACAACGGCAGCCTGCTTTTTATCCGCTATACATGGTTTGATATAATAATTCTAATATGGCTCACATTCACGATAAAATTGATTTTACAGCCGATGTCTTTATTGTGCATAAAAACAGAGTTTTGTTACGCAAGCATGACAAGTATAAAATTTGGCTTGGTGTCGGTGGACACATTGAACTCGATGAAGATCCGAATTTGGCAGTGATGCGCGAGGCGAAAGAAGAAGCCGGATTGGATATCATACTTTTTGATTCTCGTCTCCATTCTGATTTTCCTGATAATTCGCAGGAATTGATTCCACCGCTGTTTATTAATCGGCATCGAATTAATGATACCCATGAACATATAAGTTTTATTTATGTTGCCACAACAAAATCAAAAAAAATTACTAATGAAGGCAGAGAAAAATCAGACGACATGCGCTGGTTTACGGCCGAAGAACTGAAAAATCCCGATCTAGATATGTTGGAGCGGGTGAGGTTTTACGCAGGAACAGCTTTAGAAAAATTGGCCAAATAGTCTTGCAAGAACCAGTATTTTAGTGTATACTTTTCCTTGCTTTGTGACTATCATCTTTTATGGAAGGAGGAAAAGATGTGATTGAAACTGTACCCTATCGAGTAACCGTGCCTGGCTATGGATACGTTTCATATGATGGCATTCCAGAACGCAACTGTTTTCGACTAAAGGTAGTACTAACAGAAGTCATCTGTCCATGGCGCGAATCCGCGACGTACAGCCTCAACCAGTTTCAAACTGGTCAAAAGTGGAATGATGATGAGGAAGTTCTAGTGTCAGACGAAGATTGCCTCGATTTACACCCCGCAGTAAGGTATGCCGTGCGCCAGCTTGGCGTAACGGTGAAGTCTCCTCAATTAACGTACGAATGTCCAAGTTATTATGAGCTGATCATTCATGCGACTCGGTGTGGCATTGGTTATATACGCACCGACCGACCGTTTCTCTACCGACGGGCTAAGGATATCTCTGGTTGGATTAGAGAAGGACTACGCCGAGGACTGTAGATTGCGATGGCCGACCTGAACCCCACACCACCGGTTAACGGAGATGTGGGGTTTTTTACTACAAAAATTGTCTCGACAATAATAAATAGATACAGTATTTATGTACATGTTAAAGATTCTTGCAGGAATAAAGCATCTTAAACCGATTTGGGTTGTCGTAAGCGGGATTATTTTTAGTCTTGGCGTAGCATCAGTTCTGACCATCTATAGCCAAAATAGTCAGGCTAAAGAGATTAACAAACAGACCAATGAGACTTTATCCGCCCAAAAGAATATTATCCCAGGCTACAAAAAATTGAATGACTCCATTAAAGTGGCTCAAGAAAAAAGCATCGATGTGATGGAAATTGTAAAAGATAAAGAAGTTATCAAACAAAAAATTATTATCCGCGCGTTTGATGAGGCGATAGCTCAACTCACCGTTACGCAAAAGAAAGTCGATGATTTAATTGCCGCCAACGAACAATCGGCTGCCGATGAAGCCAAACGATTAGCTGAAGAAGAAGCCAACAAAGCAACTGTTTCAGGGAAGGTTACTTCGAATAATTCCGCACTGGCATCGGCGACCGTCTCACTTCTCAGTGGTTCGACAACC
>JBGPML010000081.1:0-3360 GCA_041486955.1 Patescibacteria group bacterium | reverse complement strand
GTTTACAACGGTAAAGATTACCAGATATAATACGCCCATTCCTAAACCTGAAAACAGCAGATCTGTTAATAAATCGCGTCGGAAGGCCAGCACGAAGATAATATCGATGCCAAGACTTACTATGATGGAGAAGATAAACGACAGATGTAAAACCCAATGAGCCAGGAAAAAGACGAATATACCTGTCGTTAACCAAAGGAAATGACGGCGTTGCGGATGCGGGTATGGTGTAAAGTGCCGTTGCAGAAGTCCTTCATATAACGCGGCAGCGACTGCGCCAAAAGAAAAGCTTAGGATTATCCGTTGCAGCAAGAAGAGCCATACCCCGCCATTCTGCTCGGCGATCGCTAAGAAATTGTGACTGGTAATCGGGACAATCAAAAGTAACGGTAAACTATAGAGTCCGGCCCAGATCATTTGCCGCCGTAAATCTTTACGAATATAAAAAATTGCTGCGGCAATTATGACAAACACATATAAAATTATTGGCAACAATCCTCCTCTATCCTAGCCTACCGTAACTGAAGCAAATTGTTAATATTCATAACATTATTTTTTCCAGAGAAAGTATTGATGTTTGACTATTGACATTGACATGTAGAGATAAGGTATGATTAGACCAAACAAGAAAGGAGTTCACATGTCTCATAATGACGACTGGAACAAGCCCGCACCAATGGGCGACGCTATGCCTGCAGGCAAGGACGAAGAAGAAAAAGACGGCGACATGGGTGCAGAAGAAACCCCAGACGGAGAAGGCGGCGACGCAGCTGCCAGTGACGACGATACTGACAAAGAAGGTGATGAAGCTGAAGGTGGCGACACAGCTGCAATGTAGCCTTTAAATGCTTTTAAAAAAAAGGTCCGCTGGTAGGCGGACCTTTTTTTTGTCTAAAACACAGGCTTCTCACGTCAGAAAAATACCGTTATAATGATGTTTGCGAGGTGAATTAATGTACGTCAAAACTATTGCTACTGTGGGGCCAGCCAGTGAAAGTCACGAGCATATTGATGCCCTGATTGATGGAGGCATGAATATTGCTCGGTTTAATTTTTCTCATGCTGTGCCAGAAGAAATATATTCTCGGAACGAAAAAATTCGCTCGCTCGCTGAACAAAAAGGCAAAGAAGTTCAGATTTTACAAGATTTATGTGGTCGTAGAATGCGAATCGGCAAACTTGAAGGCGGCAGTCGCGAATTAAAAGATGGCGAAAAACTGACTTTTTATACTAACGATGCGCCAGAAGTACAAGCCAGTGAAATTCCTATTCGAGACGACTTTTTACATCAAGATATAAAGGCTGGTAATACCATTTTAATCGAGAGTGGTAAATTCTATGCTGATGTTGTAGAAGTCGATCCCGAGCGAAAACGCATTGTTGCCGTTTTGGGCAAAGGCGGTACACTGCTTTCCAATAAAGGCGTTAACGTTCCGTATGTAAAATTAACCTCTCCGGCATTAACTGAGAAAGATTTGAAAGATGTTGAACTGGGCAAAGAGTTAAATTTCGAATATATCGCGTTATCATTTGTGCAATCAACCGCTGACGTTGAATCGTTACGAAAAGTGATTCTACCTCATCAGAAAATTATCTCCAAAGTAGAGGATCCTCTTGGCGTCGAAAACATCGATGAAATTATTGAGGCGAGTGATGGTATTATGGTTGCCCGTGGCGATTTAGGGGTAGAGATGCCGCTTGAGGAAATCCCGTTTATTCAAAAAGAGATTGTCTCGAAATGCCGGTATGCCCAAAAACCGTCAATTGTCGCAACGCAAATGCTCTTAAGCATGGTCTATAACCCAACACCGACCCGAGCTGAGGTGAGTGATGTAGCCAATGCTGTTTTAGATGGGGCTGATGCGGTGATGTTGTCTGATGAAACGGCAGTGGGTGACTATCCAGTGGAAGCCCTCAAAACGTTAGTAAAGATTGTTGAGCGAACCGAAAAATTTCTCTACGACCGTCCTTCGCGAATGGACTAAGGGGTAAGTAATTATGAAATCTAAATGTTAAATGCTAAATTAATTTCGATACCTGAATATTTATTCTGTCATTGCGAGTGTAGCGAAGCAATCTAATCTGCTCACCGTTAGTAATTCGGCATTGATTCGTCATTTAGAATTTAGATTTTAGAATTTACTTGTCTATCAATTGTTTGACTAAGCTGGCGCCGGCCATTTGGGCCGGTTTACGAATGTCCATCAACTCTAAAATTGTCGGCGAGACATCAGCCAACATCCCGACCTGTGACATGACTGCTAACTGACTTTTATCCATGCCGCGTCCCTTCTTAACGTCAATATGAACCAGAATAAATGGCACAGGATTGGTCGTGTGCTCTTTATCTATCTCATTAGTAATAGGATTGATTTTCTGTTCGGCATTACCATGATCAGCCGTAATCAGCATCCATGATTTTTCTTTTTCAATTGAATCGAGAACAATTTTGAGTTGCTCGTCAACAAATTCAACCGCTTGAATTGTAGCTTTGAAATTTCCGGTATGCCCCACCATATCCATATTGGCGTAATTCACCACCGTAAGATCAGCGGGATGATTTTTTCGAGAGCTAATATATGCCGCTGTAATCGGTTTAGCCGACATTTCGGGAACGCGGTCAAATGAGTCAACCTTGGCTGACGGAACCAGTAACCATTCTTCCTTTGCATGCTTTTTTTCTTCGTGTCCATTAAAAAAGTAGGTTACATGGGCATATTTTTCTGTTTCAGCAAGATGAAGTTGTGATTTGTGATGTTCTTCCAAAGCTTCTGATAAAGTTCCCTTCGGTTTCGGTAACGGAAATGCATCGAGCGCTTTCGTGCCAGCTTTACCGACTTCAGGAACGTCACCTAGAAAATAATCAGTCATAGTCATAATGAAGATACTCTGCTTACCACTAATTACACGAGTGGCTAGCTGGCGGATGCGGTCTGGTCGATAGTTGGTGAAGAGTAAGACGTCGTTGTCTTTCACCGGAGCAATTGCCTCACCTCCTTGGCCAGTAATAATCGTTGGTTGGAGGTTTTCGTCACTCTCGCCGCGTTTGTAGCCAGCATTAATTGCTTCTTCAACGGTTGCGCTCGTGAATTTGGATTTACCGAGCATGGCCCAATAAAAGGCGTCAGTTCGTTCCCAGGTTTTGTCGCGATCCATGGCGTAAAATCTGCCGCCGACTGTGGCGATGACACCTGATTCAAATTTTTCTAATAGTTTAGCTAACTTTTTAATATCATCGAGAGCAACTTTTGGTGGGCTGTCTCGTCCATCGGTAATGGCATGAATGGCAACTTTTTTAACCCCTTTTTCTTTAGCCAACTCTAACATCGCAATAATATGATCAATATGTCCATGCACACC
>JBGPML010000080.1:0-3399 GCA_041486955.1 Patescibacteria group bacterium | reverse complement strand
GACAGGAAATGAATTTGTCATGACCTGGAATCCAATCCCGGGGAAGAGACAGCACAACTTCAGCCTCCTTCGGGAGGCTATCCGAACGCTACTCAGACTTAAGATAAAATCTCCTGTCTTTCTCACCTTCGAAGGACAAGATAACCCGAATGAGGGGTACCGGGTCACCTCCCTCCCTCATTTGCTCGAGGTTTTGCGAACCATTACGAACGGCTGCAAAACCGAGCGAGATCGAGACCGGCTCTTGGCCTGCACTGCGCTTGAAAGATGTGTCGGTCCGCAAGCCTCTGGAAGGCTCCGTCAGGTGCTCGGCCACCACTATCAGTTTGCCGCATAATCACATATTTCCAAGCCGTCCGGCATCCGCCGGGCGGCTTTTTCTAAAAGAAAATCCCGGAAGCCTCGTCATGAGTACTTCCGGGTTTTGTTACGGTGATGCGCGACGCGCCTCAGCTTCAAGGCAGGAGCGATGCCCAACCCCAAGCGGATCGATGAGATATGCGCCCAAACGGATCAGTCTTCGACCCCATTCTTTCCAGCCAATCCTATGGCCAGACCCCATAAATCGAATCCATTTTCGGTAGGCACGCCGGAAGATGAACCAGACTCCCAATGCGTGCCAGAATTCGCTGATCACCGTAATCGCCGAGTTCGGAAGATAAATCTGCTCTTCTCCCAACCGGCGAAGGCCGTCCGTCACGTCGTGTCGCGTGATCGTTGAATTGCAGGCACAATACACTGGTATGCCGACATCGCCCATTTTCTCAGCCATCAAAATGGCGATCGGCGTTCTTTGCCCTCGTTGAAACACCCCGCCGGTTAAGAGCACTGCCGTGTACGGTCGCCCGCTTTTCTTTGCCTGCTCGAGTTCTCTTCGTGCCGCTCGAACATTCGCGACGGAATTGTCTGCGAGCTCGTCCGTATCAGTAACGATCCCCTGACCGAAAACCCACAAAATCCTGTGGTTCATTCACCCTGCCCCCTTCCAACCGATCATCTGCCCGCTTATGTTAAGCTAAAATATTTACTTGGTCAAAAAAAGTCGATTCGACTATTTTAACGATCTTGATCTTTAAGCTCTTTTACCGTTGTGTCTTCTTCCTTCTTAATCTGCTTCAGGATTTTTATTAATACCGCGGTCTGTTTTCCACTTACTACCGCGTTAGCGGCCAGTAGTAATAACTGCAGATCATTCTCAATATTAAGCAATAATTCGTTGGTTGATGGTGGATGGGAGAGCCGAAGTATCAGAATAAACGTTAACGAGGCCCAAAAGAACCACATATTGCCAGTTATCTTTGTTACAGTCTCGGCAATCCGATCGTTTACCCCTTCTTTCTCTTTTTTTTCCATTTTTTCCTCCTGATTTATTGAAGAGTGAGCCAGCTGAATAGATCGTTCAGCTGGCCTCTGGCACCGAATTGCTTAGTGCCAATTAAAATCTCGAAATGTCGACGTGTTCGTACCGGTATAGTGTCGCCGGGCATACTCATCTCTGGCTTCCTTCTGCCTCTTGTAAGCCAGTAGATTAGCAAAAGCCTCTCCCTCGGCTTCTCCATATCCACGCCATTCGGCGGTGGTGTCATTTGGCTCACAAGCATGAGCGACTACCCAATTAGCATTGCACCATCGAAAGGTTAAGCCATAGAACCTTTCGAACCATTCTCGATCATCGACCGGAATTTCCATATCTCCCCCTTCCAACGCGTTGACTTAGGTCTATTCTATGCCGGAAGTACTAAAACGCCAAGTTGGAGGATAAAACTAAAGAGACTCTTCGATATAGAGGTCTACAATTTCTTTGGGGGATTCCATAATTGGATTATAGCGTAAGACTACAATAGTGACGTATAATTAATCTATGAAAACGAATGAGCAATCAACTCCTCAAAATGGACCACTTAAAAATTATTACAAAACTGGAGAACTCTTAAGTGAAGGCCATTATAAAGACGGTAAAAAGACCGGGGAATGGAAATCCTACAACGAAGACGGGTCGCTGAAAAAAACTCACACCTTTAACGCCACGTAAGATATTTGGACATCAAGACATAATCTTCATGCCCGAAGTGATTTCGGAGTATTCCTTCTTGTTGAAACCCCTTCTTTTTATACAATTCTATCGCCCGTAATTTTGGATGAGTTTCAAGGGTTATTTTATGGCACTTTTTCTGCTCGGCCATTTCAATGACTTGTTCCAGCATAGCAGTCCCCACACCTTTACTCCGATGGGCTTCTATAACAATCAGTTCGTCGAGAACTACGACACCGCCTTCGATTTCTAGCGCCGCAATTCCGACTAAAACGCCATTAACGTAAGCTTTATAATGCTGTTTCTCTCTGTCCCAGGCATAGCTGTTATACTCCGGGCCGTAGAGATTGCGATCATATGCGTCCCATTCACGATCAATTAATGATTGTTCTGATTTGCTTAAAGAATGAGAATGTTCAATATTGAAGTTTTCCATTATCCGTACTTTACCAAAAAAGCAGCATAATCGCTGCTTCTTTGACTGAAAGATATATGATTACTTTTTTGAAGTTTCAGCGTTAATGTTAACCATCCAGTCGACACCAAATTTATCAGTCAACCCGCCAAACACATCACCCCAGAACTGTTTTTCCAGCGGTTGTGTTACTTTACCGCCCTTGGCAAGCTTACTGAATATCGTGCGAAGTTTTTTCTCGTCCGAATCGCTTAATGAAAGACTAATAAAACTCTCACCAAAGGCTTTTTTCCGAGTGCTGTCACTAGCCATCAGTCGAATAACTCCTCCTGTGAGCAAAGCGTGCATCACTTTGTCGTCCATACCTTTCATAGCAGCAGGTTTTTCACCCGGAACTTCACCGTAGGTTTGAACCGTGAGTTTCCCGCCAAAAACATCTTTATAAAACTCCATCGCTTCGCGGCAATTGCCTTTAAAAAACAGGTAGGCATCTAATTGGATACTGGACATGTTGTCTCCTCATTAATTAATTGTTGAGACGAGTATCTCATAAAATGCGTATTAAGACTAGATTAAAGTCGACAATTGTGTTGTTTTTTTGTATAATCCGCTTATCTCGATTCGGTGCAAAAGGAGAACCAGCATGGTCTGTCGATTTTGCGGTGAAATGCTTGTTCGGGGAGTATTGCTGCCTGAGCCTGAAAATCCAAATTTGGGCCTCAAGGAGATCGACCTGTCCGATCCCAAAAATTCCGCTTTCGGTTGTTACGACTGTGCAGTCAAAAACGGATACTTCTGCCTCACCCATGGTAGAATCCACAATGGGTTTGGAAAAAGGGGTGGGCATGCCTGTCTGGACTGCATTGAAACGACTGCCGAAGAGATGGAAGATGAGGTCGCTGATCTCTTGGCCTGGTTTCCGGATGCAATTCCGGCTGAGGACTTCGAAGAG
>JBGPML010000079.1:0-3500 GCA_041486955.1 Patescibacteria group bacterium | reverse complement strand
GAGGCGACATTCGCTTTGTCGACAAATGGGAGGAAGTCTACGTCCTGCGCCGCTTCGTTTATGCCATCGAAATGGGACCGACGGTTTACCCCTTCATCCGTGGTGCATGTGACGAAGCATCTACCTTAACGCGGCAGACTGCCCGCTATATGGTAGCAATCCGCAAACCGAATGAACTGCTGCTCGTGTTTGATTCGAATGGGTCGCTCGAGTCTCTGCATGAGTATTGCGCTCGGTTGCATGTCAAAAAGGCCGCTTTGCTCGATGGAGGAAGTTCCATCAAACAAGGGACCTACTACCATGTGGTGATCCTTGCCAGCGTCCGCCCAGCCTAAGGGCGGACCTTTTTTTAAAAAAACAAGATAACTAGGAGCTGAACTTGTTTAGCTTCTAGTTCACCTTTGGAAGGGTGAGGAATTGGAAGAGGGAAACCCGTCCTGGGTTGCCCTCTCCAAGTCTGTTTATTCGTGAATAAAGACTTTGGTTCCGTCCGGGGCCCAGCTATAGACTTGTTCAATGGACCCAGGACCAAGTCGGATACAGCCGTGGCTCACTGGAGTTCCAATGTGATTTGTGCCCTCAACATAACCGCTTGGCCAGTAAGGTAAGCCGTGAATGCCATATCCATCATAATCGCCACTGGCGCTCATGATCCCCATCCAGTGCGGCATATACAGTTTAAATCGTTTTGACCAAGCTACATCAAAATGATTTTTGATTGTGAATTGGCCAATTGGAGTTGGGGTACTCCATTTTCCTGTCGAGGCGCTAAAACCGGCGACATGGGTGGTTCCTTCGATCAGATTTAACCGCTGAAGTGACAGGTCGATATCAATATACTTGCCAGGATCACGGCCGAGATCGTACTCAGCCCCTTCATTTTGAACTTTACGGTCAATCTTTTGGGCACTCAATATCAACGGAGTATCAAGAGAATTCGCTTTCAACTTATCGAGCATTTGTTTCGTCGCGTCCGCGGCATCAATTTTTCTACCATCACGGCCTTCAACGATGGTGGAGTTATCTACCGTGCTGACTTTCTTTACTTGCGGGGCAATGGCTAACTTTTTGGCAATCTGATCAACTTGGCTGCGAATTTTGGTTTCATCAAAAGCGACTGAGAGCTGATTGTTCTCCGTTGTATAAATGACAAAAGAATAAACTGTGTCAGGCTTGATTTCGATTTTTGTATCATCAACCTGAACGATTAAAGAGTGAGCGATTAATTGTTCAAGAAAGCCCTTGGCCGCCGCAACTTGATCATCACTCGTAATACTTGGAGAGGAAATTGTTGCTGGAAGCACTATCGACCAGTTTTCCTGGTACGGCTGACTCGATATCCCGGTTTCGAGAGCAGTTTGCATGGCTTGAGGATCAAGCGTTACTCCGTTTTCGGCCGGGTTGGTTATTATTTGGCCGTCTTTAAAGTCAAGAGAGAGGTCCTTTGCGTGGTCCGGTAAGCTGTTATCTAACGTTGTAAAGTAAGATTTTAAGCGATCAGGATCAGATAGCGTGAGTTGAAATGGTACGGTTTGACTATTGAAACGCAGGGTAGAAAAAAGCCGTGCAAATGGACTCAATGAAAGACTTTTGGTCAGGGCTTGATTGACCATAGCCTCAGTATTAACGGTATAGCCTAGATCTGCCAAAGTAGTTTCTTCAACGTGCGAATCAATTGTTAACGTCATCTTCTGTTTCAGCAGGGCTTCATGAATCGGGGTTAATTTGTCGACCGCTTCTTTGGCCGTTAATCCAGCGAGCGATTGGCCAGGAATAGTCGTGCCGTAAGGAAGGCGGTGGGCAGAGACCTGGCTGAGCGCCAATGTGGTCCAGAAGAGAAGATTTATACCCCCAAAAGTAGCGATCAGTCCGTAATAAAAATATCGATACCGCTTCTGTGTCGTTGCACGCATAAAATTATTATAGCGTATGAAGGGCCATAAATAGCAATGAGCCCGCCTCCGCCAACTGGCGGAGGGCGAGCTCATTGATTGGTTATTGGGGAAGGAATTTCGTCAGGTAAGGGTAAAGTGCGGCAGCGGCAGCGTATGCCAACCCGACCAGCGTAAGGGCGACTGCAACGTCTCTTTGGTCATCTCGCGGCGACTTTTGTTTTGGTGATTCTGCGGTCATTCGATGCCTCTCCTCAGAAATGTAGACGTAAGAATGATTATACAAAATATGGTGCTCGTCGTCCAGTATGTTAGAGTGTATGTATGTTCGATTTATCGATAGGCATACGGTTTCTGATATTTATTGTTGGGCTCGCGCTCGGGTTTGCATTTATTCTAAAATCACTCTTTTTTGTGAATACAATTGGGAAAAGTGCCTGGGCAGAGCAAAATATTCCAGGTGGAACGTATGGCGCCGTAAAGCTATTTGGCATTTTTCTGATTATTGTATCTGTAATTGTTCTGTTTAATTTTTAAAATGAGTGTCATGAATTTTAAGCTTCATATTTTCAAGCAATTGCTTCTTACATCCATCGTGGCGGGAGTTTTTTTGGTTGTTTCAATGGCTCAAGCCGCGAGCCTTTCTTTGGGGCCAGTCAACACCTCGGTGAAAACGAATGTTAAGGATGTTAAATCGGGGTCAGCAGTTCTGAATTGGAGCGTCAACGCGCCAAACAACGAAATCTACAAGATAAATATCCTCGAAAATGGTAAAACCAAAATTGCATTAGCAAATGATAAGGCCAAAGCTGGCACTTACTCATATAACATTTCTTTACCATATAGCGCGTCGGTAGAAATTGATCTCCTGGACGCGACAGGAACAGTGGCTGATAAACGTGTCGTAACCGTAAAGTCTCTTGCGACAACCTCAGCGGCAGCTTCAAATAGTAACGCGGCTCTCGGTTTACAACAGAGTCAAGTTCTGGTTTCAGCAAGTCCTACTAGTGTAACGATTAAATATGGCCTAACACGAGCGCCGAAACAAGGTGAAAATGTGGCGATTAAGGTTTTTGGCGCCAAGGCCTATCAGGGGATCACGGCTGGCGGTGTTATTGGTGATCCTAAGCCCATTACAACCGAGTCGGGCGAAATTACTATTGCGCTAGCCGGGGTGACAAATGGCGATAAATTCACCCTTCAGCTGGTTGACCCACAAGCGAATAAGCAACTTGGGCTGCCTGTCAGCGCTAATGTCACCGCTGCTTCAGCTACTGCTGGTGGGACTACCCCGGCAGGTGATCAATGTAAACAATCAGCCAATACAGCGTTCCAATTCTGCGACACTCTCTTTGCTCCGGGAACAAACACGGGAATATCTGCCAATGACTATCTCCAGCGCTTTTATTATTGGGCAGTTGGAATCGCAGTCTTCGGGGCGGCAGGGATGATGATTTACGCTGGCTATCGCTATGCGACAAGTCGCGGCAATCCCTCCGAGATTAGTAATGCGAAAGAAATTATTATAAGCAGTTTAGTCGGTTTAGCTCTTTTGGTGCTATCTTTCACGATTTTGCGCTTTTTGGGCATTAATGTCGTGAATATTCG
>JBGPML010000078.1:0-3508 GCA_041486955.1 Patescibacteria group bacterium | reverse complement strand
GATTAATACCTTGAGCTATGTTCGGCATATGAGATGATGTTTTTATCATGAATTGGAAATTTAAAGACTGGCTTCAATCAACTCGCATTTTTGCGACTCGACTCAAAATTGAACGCCCTAAATTAGCCACATTTCCTCGTTTTAGAACAACGCAGTTTTTACTTTGGGCGATTGCCTTTTTTGGACTGCTTTATGGCCACGTAATTTCACCTGATCCCCATAATCTATCAATTTCACTTTTGTTATCGTTCGCAAGTTGGATTGCTATCGTTATGATAGCCCTTGCCCAAAATCCACTCGTTCGGTTAAAGAAACTGCTGGCTCAAATTGGGGCGAGCCTACTTTTGCTCATCTTTTTTGTCATCGCGACGGTGAGTTATTCACTTATCTTTATTGCCTCTAATGTGTCCCAAACGCTTCGTTACGTTTGGTTCGGAGCAGGCATTCTATTCGGACTCTTAACCCTTCAGGTCATATACATCACCTTTCTTAAACGATCAGATCAGAATGATAGCGATTATCCGGGAATGCGTTCAGCACCCATTCTCTTTATCTTTTTAATCGTTAATATTATTTGGTGGCATTGGGACACGATTTTTTCTTGGGTTTATTAATGCTCTCATCTCGTATAATTACCTCGACAGATAGTCCAATCTATGGTAAACTTAATCTGTTATTTGACGTCTACGCCGCGGTAGCTCAGTGGTAGAGCAGGGGCTTGAAGAGCCTCGTGTCGTCAGTTCGATTCTGACTCGCGGCACCACACTTCGCTCCTTAGGAGCTTCGCGTGGTAAGCCATGTGAAGCGACAAGGAAGAAGGGTGTCCCTCGTAGCTTTACGCGAAGTGGGACTTCAATTGTTAGGGCGATTAGCTCAGTTGACAGCCTTGAGCGTTTGCATATTAAAAGTAGCAATGCTCTACCAACTGGGTTTAAGAGAGTACATTATTATGTAAATGGATATGCATGGAATTGGAACTGTAGCTCAGTTGGTAGAGCATCTCGTTTACACCGAGACTGTCGGGGGTTCGAGTCCCTCCAGTTCCACCAGAGAATTATTAAACATATTTCGATATGATTAATAATTCATATGATAGCGTGGGACTCGAAGGGAACTTTGGCGCAGCCAGTGGCTGAAAAGCGCAGCGTCAGCCAAAGTCCCAGGCTTCGAAGGAGGAGCGAACGCGACGGGGGAGAAGGAGTCCCTCCAGTTCCACCAATAAAACATATGCCGCGGTGCTGAAATTGGCAGACAGGCCAGCTTGAGGGGCTGGTGGGGTCACACCCGTGGAGGTTCAAGTCCTCTCCGCGGCACCAAAAGATACCAATAGATATGAAAACTCAACTCTTTCAGATTTGGACGTATTTATCTACCACACAAATTGCCGCCGACTCATCCTATGTGCGGTTTGGTTTGATTGCTTCAACACTCCTCATATTGCTTGGAATACTTATTCCTTTAGCGCTCTGGATAAGACGAAAACGAAATAGTGATTTATGGTTCGGACCTATGGTCCGCCAGTTAAGTTTTCTGGCCCGCATCGCCGGAATTGTATGGTTTCTCCTCTTTTTCTTGCGCTACGAAGATATTTATCCCTTGGATCGTCGTATCTGGGTGTATCTGGTAGTGATTCCTGTCATAATAACTGGTATACTTATGGTTAGAAAATATCGACGGATTAAGCCCTTAAAAATGAAATCAGCTGAACTTGAGTCGCGTTATAAGCAATACTTACCCAAAGCTAAGGCGAAATGATTTTGGTGCAACTTATACCAATAAGTTACACGAGAATCTTTTTAGGTTCTTGAGGAGTATGCATATATGGCTAAAACAGCCACAGTTCAGACCATGGATGATTTGGTAACCGAAGCCGGGGCCGACCTTATTCCCTTCCGTCAGGGCGAGGTGATTGAAGTTACTGTCACTCAAGTGTCAAAATCAAAAATTATGGTAGATGTCGGCGGATTAGCGATCGGATTTATTCCCGAACGCGAATTTTCGTACGAAGCGAATGATATTCACGCTGGCGATAAAACACTGGCGTATGTTCTTTCAACCGAGAACGATGAAGGTAATGTCGTTCTGTCACTTAAACGGGCTGAAAAAGAACAGACCTGGCGAATGCTGGAAGAAAAAACTGATTCTGGTGATTTTGTCACCGTTAAAGTTGCTCAAGCTAATAAAGGTGGCCTTCTCGTCCGATTCGGCGATATTGAAGGTTTTATTCCCGTATCTCAACTATCCAGCCAAACCCTTGGTCGAATTGCTGATCGTGAAAAACTAACCGCTCGGCTCAATGAATTAGTCGGACAAACCCTCAAAGTAAAAGCTATTACTACCGACAAAGCCGCTAATCGACTTATTTTTTCTGAGAAAGCCGCTACAAACGTGGAAACTGAATCAAAAATCAAAGCTCTCAAACCTGGCGACAAAGTCAGTGGTAAGATTACTGGAATCGTTGATTTTGGTATCTTTATGGACATCGGTGGTATCGAAGGATTGGTCCATATTTCAGAAGTTGCCTGGGAGCGAATTGAAGATCTTAAGTCTCGATTTACGGTTGGAGAAACACTCGAAGTCCAAATAATTGAAATCGATGGCAATCGCGTATCTCTTTCGATTAAACGTCTCCTACCTGATCCATGGGCGGAAGCAATTAAATCATACTCAGTTGGTCAGATCGTTGAAGGCGAAGTAACTCGGGTCACCCCATTTGGAGCGTTTGTGAAGTTTGATCCCGCTTTAGACGGTTTGGTTAGAGTGAATGAGATCGTCGAAGAAGGGCAGAGTCCTGCCTCAATCTTAGAAGTTGGTAAAAAGTACCACTTCAAGATTCTATCGATTGATAATGCCGCTCGTCAGATTGGGTTATCCTTCAAACAAGCCCATTAATACTGGAAATAAATGCTATGGTCCTTCAACATATTAATTCCGAAGTTATCGGTCTTAAATCGGGTCAGATAACTGCCCAAATTAAAGGTACTGGGATTATTAAATTGGGCGAACGGGAGACAGAAGGTCCCGGTGAATACGATATCGCGGGCATCGGAATCCATTCGTATACAGGGCATGCGGTATTATTTGCCGAAGGCATCCGTTTAGCTGTCATCTGGGATCCGAACGCTAAATTCGATCCAGAAGAGGAATTAAACATTGATGTGTTTGTATTTCTGATTAGCGACGCTAAACAAATTACTTCGTTCATTAAGGAACAGGATCCAAGGATCGTGGTATTCCACAATCCAGAAGTCGCAGAAGAAGTTGCACGTCTTGATGGCGTGTCTATTACGCAAGAGAGCAGCTACAAACTAAGTCCGCAAACGCTTCCAATGGATGAAAGGATCTTCGTACTTCTTGTATGAATACATCGGAAAACTCTGACGACATTACCAAGTTACTCATTGAAAAAAATAATTTTCTGCTCCTTATTCACCACTCTCCAGATGGCGACGCCATTGCTTCGAGCTTAGGTCTGAACCTGGCGCTTCGCTCTCTCGATAAATCTGTC
>JBGPML010000077.1:0-3545 GCA_041486955.1 Patescibacteria group bacterium | reverse complement strand
CAGTCTGCCGCGTTAAGGTAGATGCTTCGTCACATGCACCACGGATGAAGGGGTAAACCGTCGGTCCCATTTCGATGGCATAAACGAAGCGGCGCAGGACGTAGACTTCCTCCCATTTGTCGACAAAGCGAATGTCGCCTCCTCGAGGATCGTGAGGAATCACGAGCCACATACGATCTTTTTTGTGTAGTTTGGGAGTAATACCGTCGGGCAGAATGTTAGCTCCCACTGGGTGGTGATCGGCCGAACCTGGATCATAAAACAACCCTGTCGGTGCGGCAATCACTTTCTCAGTTCCAAACATTGCTCCATAACGTCGGAATGTCGCTTCACATTTCTCGAGGTGCGATGTGTGTGCGAGCTTCGCTGAGATGGCGTCTAACTGCATAGAGACGACGTCTCGTGTTCCATCCTTCCACCGGGTGATCGGAAATCTCGGTTTTCGTTTTGCCTTTGGCTTAGGTCGGACGGTAGTTTTCGGCTTCACCTGATGGAAAACGACACGTTGAGTCGATCGGGGTTGGCAGGCGCGTTTGATGGCAAGACCACCTGCCGCCATCAGACCCAGCACTGCCAACAACTGCGTCAGGAGACCTAACTTCACCTAACTCCCCCCTTTCGCGAAGTTCTTACACCTAAACTAGCACAGCTTGCTTGACCGTGAAAGATAGGGATATTTACTTTTTGTAATATTTGGCAAATATACCTAATATCAGTCCAGTCGATGGTGCTTCGAGCAGCTTTTATCTATCTATAGCCTCATATTCATGTTATTATCTCCCTGTTATCGTCGCCTCATCCCTGAGACAGGAGGAAATCGATGCGAGCAGTTCGGTGGACAATGTGGGTGGTGTTCGCAGCATTCTTCTTCTTCCTGGGTGGTCTTATCCACCCTAGCCAGTTGCAGTCCCCCGGGTTGTCGGAAGTTTGGAGCGAAATTCATCCACAATGGGACGTGACAAACGCCGTGCCGGGAGATCACGAACGGGCGTGGCTCATATGGGGTACGTCCAAACCATCCTTAGAGATCGAGGACTTGGATATTGCAAACCAATCTCGGCTACGTGGATCTGCCCAGGGTCATATAAGCATTCAGTTTGCCCATTATCGTGAGGGAGCCGTACCGGAAGAACCATTATATATCAGCAAGGTGTCGCTCGAAAAGCCTCGAAAACCGACACCAATCCTCGTGACTGACACGGATGGCCGAAATTGGCGCATTACGGTCAAGAGAAAGGAGCAGGGACCGCCAATCTATGAGCTGGACCTTAAACAATTGCCTTAAAAGAGCGCGGCTGATGCCGCGCTCTTTCCATAAGATCTATCACTCAGCTTCAAATTTTCTATACACACTAATAATCGGCAGTAAAAAGACAGCATCAACAATCGCATACCCCCAGAAAATTGGGGGGGCGTCTTTAATAAGCAAGTGATAAAGCAAAAATGGTAGCATAATTACGCCATAAGCCAAGGCCACAGCGACTAAAACGCGGGCATTCTGCCAACTTGGTTGACGGTAGATCATCAAGGCCCCAAGACCGTTAGCTAACACTATTGACCCAATAAAACGGGACAGTAACGCTGGAACCGGTGTTGGCCATAAATTAATATGCAGTTCAGGGCCAAACAAAAAAGCGAAACCGATCACGAAATTGATAATAGCGGTAAAACCAATGGCCAAACGAACCCGTGGGGTGAATGACCGATCTGAATTTGAAATGGGCATGTTTTGTCCTTAACTGAATAATTATATATTGACAGTTCTATTATATATAATATATGCCAAAAGCATAAGATAAAATTACGGAGGTTCCCATGACAAAGTCGATGACTGAGGCACTGCGTGAGCAGGCTCGCGGCAAAGTAATTACTTCGGATGAGGCCGAATATGACGACGCTCGTAGAGTACACAATGGCATGATTGACCGCCGGCCTAAGGTTATTGTTCAATGTGTCGATGTCGGTGACGTAATGACCGCGGTGGCGTTTGCCCGCGATAATGGGTTGGAGCTCTCGGTTCGTGGTGGTTCACATAGCGTGCCCGGCTATGGCACAAATGATAATGGAATCGTCATTGATCTGTCACCGATGAAAGGGATTCGTGTCGATCCCAAGAAGCAAACTGTTCGAGCAGAAGGCGGCTGTACGTGGGGTGATTTCAATCACGCCACATACCCGTACGGACTGGCCACAACGGGTGGAGTCGTATCAACTACGGGTATTGCCGGACTGACCCTTGGTGGCGGAATAGGCTACCTGGCTCGAAAATATGGCCTTTCACTTGATAACCTCATTTCAGCCGATGTCGTAACCGCCGACGGACAAATTTTGGTTGCCAGCGAAAAAGAAAACAAGGATCTTTTCTGGGCTATCCGGGGAGGTGGCGGAAACTTTGGGGTTGTCACATCCTTCGAGTATCAGCTTCACCCTGTTAAAGACGTTTATGCGGGATTTTTCTTTTATCCATTGGAAAGTACCCATGATGTCCTGAATTTTTATCGAGAATATATTGCCTTCGCTCCAGAAGAAATGGGGGCTTTCTTTGGATTTCAAATAGCTCCACCGTTACCATTTATTCCTGCTTCCGAGCATGGCAAACCGTTTTGTATCATTATTGCGTGCTGGGCCGGTCCACTCGATAAAGGCGAAAAAGCCCTTAAACCGATTCGCAACGCCGCGCCAACAGTGGCGGAGATGATGGGCCCAATGCCATATCCCGCCATTAATGCGGCGTTTGACGCTCTGTTACCGCCTGGATTACAGCATTACTGGAAAACGGCGTTTGCAACAGAACTCAACGACGGCGCAATCGAAGCCCATATCAAGTACGGCCCCAAAATTCCAGTCGTGAATTCGGCCATGCATATCTACTCAATCAACGGAGCTTGCAACCGCATAGCGTCAGATGCAACAGCTTTCACTTATCGCGACGCACAGTTCGCGACGGTCATCGCTGGCATGTGGCCGGATCCAGCGGATAATACAAAAAACATTAAATGGGTGAAAGACTATTATAAAGCTCTTCAGCCGCACTCGGAAGCAGGCGGCTATGTTAACTTTATGGCCGAGGATGATGATCGTGTTCGTGAAAACTACAAAGGTAACTACGACCGATTAGCAAAAATTAAGAAAAAATATGACCCAAAGAATTTATTCCACCTAAACCAAAACATTAAACCAGAAAGTTAAATGGTGGACCATAGCGGATTCGAACCGCTGGCCTCTTGTAGCACTAGTCAGTTGCAGCAATCAAATCAAGTGGAGTTACCTGCACCGTGCCACCAGAAATATGCTCGTTCTGTTCGGTATAATGTTTGAAAAAATCGCGCTGATTCAAAAGCTTGGCCGCGGCATCATCAACAACGGTCGCCAAATGATAATACTCTGGCCCTTTCATGCTTTTTAAGCAACGATAGGTAATCTTGTCTTTTAACTCTGGATCGTTTTGCAATGCCATAATAAAACGCTTAATTTCTTGCTGCCAGTCTGCCTCAATGCCTTCCTCAAAACGATACGTAATCAGAATGTATTTCATACAACTCCTT
>JBGPML010000076.1:0-3549 GCA_041486955.1 Patescibacteria group bacterium | reverse complement strand
GAAATAGATAGCTGCGCCGATGACACCGAGACCATAGACAGCACCCGAAGAACCACCGGTATAATAATGACTATTTTTCAACATATAGATCACCTTCATTTACATAATAGTTATTACCTCCACTTTGTACAACTTTGTCGGCAGTCTTATCGATCAAAAAGAAATGGGCGCGGGTCGAATGACCCGGCGCCCGTTACGAGGTTTGATGACGTGCGGCCCCGAAAAAAAGCAACCGCAGAAAAGTAAGAAAATTGATCGGTTCGCCACCGTTAGGAGCCTGAAGGCGATTGATCTCTCTCCAGATCAAAGCGAGGAAAGCAAGAACCATCGCAGTCGTCATCGCAATAGCAAGGACGGCTCCCCACTTAAGCATGAGGATGTCATGCGGCTCCGGCCGCATTTCCGACCACTTAATCTTGGGATCTGTGGCAATCAAGAAGATCAACACAGGCAAAGACCAGAAGAACTGCTTGTTGATGCCGCACACGTGAGCCTCCATGTTTTCAAGAACAGCAGAACCTGTCAAGAAATATACTATAAATAAATGAAAATTGCGATAGAGGGCTATTTCTCACCCGTCGCTTGGATTTCGTTTGGAGGGACTTCTGCTCCCCCGGGGGGACGATTTATGGAAGATCTTCACTAACCTGTCTTCACAGGTAGTTGCGATCGACTACCCTTCAAGTCCCTCTTAGAAGAAACAACCATACAAAAAGAGACCATTTATGGTCTCTTTTTGTATGGCGCGCTTGGCGGGATTCGAACCCACGACCTTCTGGACCGCAACCAGACGCTCTATCCCCTGAGCTACAAGCGCTTAACTCGATCAATACACATACGATGCGGTTTGGTTTCTCTATGCCCATAAGTTTAACGGGGATAGAGCTTTTTTATTGCATGGCTCACGGCTGCCCCTTGAGCTACAAGCGCATATGTAAAACCCGAATTCTAAATTCCGAATGTCAAATAGTCGAATTTGTCATTTAGCATTAGAGTTTCGGATTTGTCTTAATATACCATATAATGACCCTTATATGAAGAGAGAACTTGATAAAAAAGACATAACAACAATCCAATCAAAAATACTTAATTGGTATCAAAAAAACGGACGCCACAATTTGCCGTGGCGGAATTTAGAGTCTCAAAACATTGATATACCCTATGGTGTTTTGGTGTCTGAGCTTATGCTCCAACAAACCCAAGTTGATCGGGTCGTCCCAAAGTTTAATCAGTTTATAGCTGATTATCCAACGGCAAAGAAATTAGCCGCGGCGCCGCTTTCAGCTATTCTGAGCCATTGGAGCGGGTTAGGGTATAACCGACGGGCCGTGTTACTACATCGGGCGGTTCAAGAAATAACCCAGACATACAAGGGAATAATTCCAAATGATCGAACAATGCTCCAAACAGTTCCTGGGATTGGACCGTACACATCCGGGGCGATTTTAGCTTTTGGATATAACCTACCCGCGGTAGTAATTGATACAAATATTGAACGGTTCTTTGAGCTATTACTTTTCGGCTATTCCAAACCCTCGAAACAAGAACTAAATCGGTTCGCTGAACGTTTCATTCCAGCAAATAATAGTCGAGATTGGCATAGCGGGCTGATGGATTTAATGACAATCGTAAGAGCAATCCGATCATCATTGGAGCAGCAGCAAAAATTAATATCTGAATTACAACTCAAACCGACCTGGAAACTTCCGGAACTAAGTTCTGCACCATTAATCCGACCGAAGCAGTCAAAATTTCAATATTCCAAACGATTTTATCGAGGACTTATTCTTTCAACCCTTAAAAACGCGCCAAATCATCAATCAAATCTCGGAAAATTACGAACCCTGATGGTGGATAATCATATGCCGGTTAAGTATAAGCTGGAAGAAATATTGCACCAACTAAAGCGCGACGGATTATTAGTATATACGGGCGAGTTGGAGAATAATACGGAAGTAGGTTATCCGAACTAGTCTTTTGCAATGGTAATTGCCCAAACTGACCGTGCGCCGGCTCGTTTTAAAGCCGAAGCGCAGCCTGAAAGTGTCCCACCGGTGGTGATCACGTCATCAATAATAACGACAGTCCGGTTGGTAATGTCTGGCGCATTTTTTCGCACAATAAATCGATCTTGAATTTGGGCCAGACGTTCTTTACGAGTTAATTTAACCTGTGCCGTGCCGGTCTGCTTGTGGTTCAGTAAAGAAATGTAAGAATGTCCTACTAATCTAGATACGGCTTGAGCCAAGAGTTCACTTTGGTTGTAGCCTTGTTCTATCAGTCGAGACTTGCGGCTCGGAACACACGTGATCATTGGAGCTCCAGATCGAAGCGGCAATTCTTTAAAACAATCAGCCAGCCGCGGAACAATCGATTCCCTCGCGGCGGTCACACCTTCATATTTATATCGGTGGATAAAATGCTTTATCGGTTCCTTATAATACCAGATCGAACGCGCTCCAGTCAGGCTATGTAAATTACGACAGCGAGGACATGTTTTGCCGGAATCAGATATTCGATTACAAAACGGACAGGTTAGTGCGGTGATTTTGATGCAGCGAGATGCGCAGCTCATACATAACCATTCGCCTTCATTTCCACAGACTAAACATTCACTCGGATAGAGTGATTGCATGATCGCCTGGTACAACTTGACGATGACTGGATGATCCGTGTATGTTAGGGCCATATATTTGAGATAGAATTGTTCTGCTCTATTTTATCATTTTTCGTAATTAATTGAGAGAAAGGAATATATTATGGCGCAGGTGAAACCCACAGATCAAGATGAACATTGGATGAATCATGTCGAAGACGAAGGTCAATTAGCGATTGACGTCTATCAGACTGATGATGCTCTTATTCTTATTGCACCGATTGCCGGCGTTGCGGAAAGCAATCTAGAAGTGGCCATTACCGATGAAATTATTTCGATCCGGGGCACCCGCAGTCAGAATACTCAAATTCCACCAGAGAATTTTTTCGTCCAAGAGTGTTATTGGGGCAGTTTTTCCCGGTCTTACGTTTTGCCGGTTGCAGTTGATCCTGATTCTGCTGCGGCCTCACTCAAGGATGGTATTCTGACTATTAGTATTCCTCGAGTAGAAAAATCTAAAACCCGTGTTTTGAAGATCAATAATGCTATGAATAATAGCATCAACTCAGGTTCGAGCAGTAACGGTTTGCAATAATATGGGGATCCAAAAAGCAATCATTTTAGCTGCTGGTTATGGCACCCGTTTTTTGCCAATGACCAAAGCGATGCCAAAAGAGATGTTGCCGGTCGTTGATAAACCGGTGATTCAATATGTCGTTGAAGATGCGGTAGCCGGCGGGATTAAAGATATTGTGATTGTGACGAGCGCGCAGAAACGATCAATCGAAGACCATTTTGATTATTCTTTTGAGCTCGAATCAGTCCTTTCTCAAGGCGGTAAAGAAGATCAGCTTAAACAAATTCGTGAAATTGCCGATTTGGCCACTTTTATCTATATTCGGCAAAGAACTAGGGGTACGCTTGGAGCCTTTCGAAGTGGTTATGAGGCCATT
>JBGPML010000075.1:0-3567 GCA_041486955.1 Patescibacteria group bacterium | reverse complement strand
CTGCATTGAAACGACTGCCGAAGAGATGGAAGATGAGGTCGCTGATCTCTTGGCCTGGTTTCCGGATGCAATTCCGGCTGAGGACTTCGAAGAGTTGATTGAAGACCTCGGTATAGCGGGAGGTCTCGTAACGGCCGTTCGAGGAGAGACGCCAGAAACAACTGGGGCTCGCTGCCTGGCACGCCATATTGCATGTGTGGCGGTAGCCAAGTTGACCACACCACAAGAAATCATTGCTCAAATTAGGGAGACCCGAGATATTACCATTGTTCTCCCTCATCCCCTCGGATTCATCGACTGACGCCTGAGGATGTCGTAAGACATCTCCAGGCATTTTTTAACTATTGGCTAGGATCGCTTAATGTGAATACAAAACCATGTAACAGAATGAGAATAAGGGCGTTCGGTAAATTCAAGTATTTCAAAACCATTTTCTGTGAGTAATTTCTTAATCTCATCGGCTTCAAAAAAGGAGAAGAGTCGATTATAAATAACGCCTTCTGCACTATCCTCGGTAGCCACTAGCTCACCCGTCCCTTTTTTAACTGAAATAAAGCCAATTCCACCAGGTTTTAGAATGCGGTGGATACTTTTTAAGGCGATATCAATTTTTGTTTTGGGGAGGTGAAGCAGGATAGCCGCCGCCCAAAAACCATCAAACGACTGAGGCTCAAAATCAAGTTCGTAGATACTACGATGGAGAAAGCTAGCATGGGGGTGGAGCTTACGGGCGTTTTCGATTAATTTTACCGAAGCATCGACACCGACATAATCATATCCAGCTGCAATCAGTGAATCGGTATCTGTTCCAGCACCACATCCGATATCAATAACTTTGCCACTTGCGAGATACCGATGAAAGAGACGGAGGTCTTTTTGCCAAAATGATTGATGATAATTTTTGAGAGACCAATGATCCGCGTTGACATTATAAGTTTCAATAGTCAATACCTCTGCATCAGTTAAAGTTTTTTTATTCATAAACGAATTATACCAAAAACCGACTTTGTAGTCGATTACTCGGTTGTCAGGCCTCTTGTCCTTTCGGCTTGTCCCTCATAGCCTTCTTGATCCTCGTAGCTTTAGCGTAGTGGATGGCGACGTGGGAAGCTTTCTTGAAAGAGGATCGTGAACTCCGCCAGCCGGCGGAGTTAGAACTTACTTTAGTAATGTAAGTTTGTGTTCTAAAGCTAAAACTCTTTTCTTTAGCACTTTCATCTTATCATACGCTACCCGTATATCTCCTGATCCCATAGCAACGAGTCGATCAAGTCGTTCTTTCACTTCATTAATCTCTTCTCGAATAACCGATCGAAGCTTGATCTCCTGATCGTTAAAAAGTCCTTTTAATTGTTGAATCTCTTGTGTGTCAAATGCCATGTTAGATTTTTCCTATCATTATACTCACCTAGAAAACAAGTCAACAATATAAACGTATTAGCCATAAAACAACAAGCTTTAACCTATTTCATCATCTCATGATGCAGTTCGCCAATATCGCCATGTTTTTCAAAGAACAACTTCTCAAATTTAACTTTCGATTCATATGGTTTTCTCCCCTCGGCAATCGTTACGACATCGCCATCAGACATCCACTGAGAGTAGAGAAAAAGTCCGCGCTTTCCACCGAGATCTATAACACATTTGAATTCTGGCAAATAAGCGCGAACATTGCCTTTTTGATTGATACGCCACGCAATGTGTTCTGCCGCAATTGTTGCCTGCATAAGAGCTAAATGTCCTTGTTTAGGACCGGGTAACGCTACACAATCGCCGACTGCGTAAATATTATAATGCGTTGATTGAGTCGCGCGAAATGTTTGCACACTGACAGGCACAAAACCGCGCTCGTCAATGAGCTTGGAATTGTCTAAGGCTTTAATGCCGCGGTAGGGCACAATTAGCGCACATAAATCGTATGGTTTTGCCGTCCCGTCACTAAAATAAAGTTGCTTTTTATCAAGCTTTTCAAGGTGAGTATTAAGATGAAATTGAATATCGTGGTCATGGAACAATTTTTCAAGCCGGGCCCAAATTTTTGGTCCTCCAGGCGGCAAAAGATGCGGTTTATCGGTTATAAAATGGAGTTCCGCTTTGTCTCGAAAACCTAATTCTCGCAGCCGATAATCTAAGTTCATTATTACTTCAAAAGGCGGCCCATCGCACGGAGTATAATCACCGCCCACACCAGTATAGAAAATGCCGCCTTTAAAATTTATAAGCGCCTCTTTAGTTTTTAGAACGAGGGTAGGGTCACATATAGATTCGGCGTACTCAGAACTACCCGGCAGAAGCTCAAAGGCATGACGGGCACCCGTGGCAAGAATTAAATAGTCATAACTATACGTGGTTTTTTGGCCGACCACTGCATTGTTGTCTTGATTAACCTCAACAAGAGAATCCTCAATAAATTCGATACCCGTATTAGCAAAATTTAGCGCTAAATGGAGCGTCAATCCTTCAAGGGGTTGATCTTCGAATAATACATGCGGAAATGATGCCCGAAAAATGGTTTTCGGCTTATTCGATAGAAGAATAATCTTATGTTCGTCACCTATACGCCGCCGCACTTCCCAGGCGCATTTAATCCCAGCAAACGATCCGCCAATAATCATGATTGTTTTCATGGTTTGAGTATACCAAAAAATATCCGCTAAGCTGTGCCTTGGTTGGCAGACCACTTGTCCTTCCGAAGCCTTGGCGAAGGAGGATCGGGGAGGACGTTAGAACCCTTTTGATTAATTTTCTAAAATTTAACAAAAGTCATTCCCAATGACTTTAATTTATCTATCGCTCTTAAATATTCGCTTGCTTGCCCAGTATTAAATGAAAAAGGTTGCTGAAAATAAACATAGCCATTTGTGGGTTGATTTATTAACTTACCATTTATTTCATAGCCTCCCATAGCCGTTATTGTGTCAATCGCTTGATTATATTCTGACAACTTATTCTGGGGGATCTGAGAAGGATCGGGGATTTTTAGATAAATATAACCGGTGCTAGGTTGTGTCGTTGGACCTGGTGTTGCAGAAGGAGTAGCTGTTGGAGAGGCCGTAGGCGTAACTCGGGTCAATGTCATTACTTTTTCTTGTAAGGCATTAATTTCTTTCGCCTGCTCTTGGTAACGACTATATGCGGCATAAACCCCAACAACTAAAATAACAATAAAGACACCGATGAGAACGCTTTTTTTGACCAACGGATTTATTTTTTGCAAAAGTTTATTTTTTATATTTACCTCATATTATCTCTACAATACCCTAGTTTTTGGCCCAGAGTATGAGATGGTTCCTCGTCTATTGTAGTAAATCGATGGCACTTTGTCCAAGAGCTCATGCCCGATGAGGAGCTTAAAAGAAGCAAGAGTCAACTAATATCTGAAAAATCAGCGTATTAAGATCAATAATTTTCATTCTTCGAGTATGCCCAAAAATACCTTCATTTAATTTTAGCAATTTTCTTTAGTTTTTGACCGATAGATGTCTGAGAAAGATTATTTTGAATGTTTTCCACATAAATTTTTGCATCATTAATAGGCTTTTGTGGATCATATATTAATAAATGACT
>JBGPML010000074.1:0-3582 GCA_041486955.1 Patescibacteria group bacterium | reverse complement strand
CCTATGTCTATGTTTATGGTTCAGTGACTGTCGATAGTCCTCAACCTAATGCGTATGCATCAACCGAGAAAGATCCAGCGCCTTTGCCTCTACAACATACTTTTCGTCTTAAACCTGGCAAACCGAGGGTTGATATTACTGCAGCTGGCTATATAAAACGCTCCCAAAAAATAACTATTTATCCATTTTGGCATCGGAAAGTTTCAGTTATTTTAGCGCCAGACTATTCGTTTGAGACTCCACACTTTAAGATTACCTGGCAAGACTTGGAACAATCTTACTTAATCGTCCCGGTGATTGATATTCCACCGCAAACATCTCCCGAAAGTGAAGTTGCAGCCCAATGGACGACATATAGCAAGTTCGCTGATGAAGCTTTGGGCTATATCAAACAGCAAGGCGGCGATCCGAAATCCTTACTGATTGAATGGTGGGGACAAGAATGGTGGCCGAAAGGTAAATCGATTACTGTCAACTGAGCCCAAGCTGGTATGCTATGATTAAATAAGACATCCGAATTTGGTCTATTTCTGCGTCAGAATTTCCGTTCCTCGCTCAATGTACGTCTTTGTACATCTCGCTTCTGTCCTCAATTCTTTCTTGAAATAGTCTCAACTGCGAATGTCTTAAAGGAGGAGTATCTGTCTCGACGCATTGGTATCATCCTAATTGCAATTTTAGGTATAGCGCTTATTGGAGGGCTAGGTTATTTTGGCTATCGCTATATTACGGGCGGTTCAGGCACGATTACGGTTTGGACTATTAAAGGTAATGAAGACGCCGTCAAACAGGTAGCAACTGTTTTTAACAAATCGCATCGGGGCTACAAAATAAATATCGTTCCTGTGGCAGAGAGCGATTATGAAATGAAAGCATTGTATGTTTTAGCTGCTCAAAAAGGATCCAAAGACTATCCTGCTCCAGATGTTTGGATCATGCCGAACGAGTGGATGGAACAGCATCGTAATAAACTTGTGCCCGCCCCAGAGAAGTCGCTCGATTCCGCCATCCAAAACTACAAAATTAAACGAGCAAAAGGAGAAGCGGCTCCACAATTTCCAGCCAAAGGGCGCACAAATGTTCAGGTAATCGAACAAGATTATGCTCCGATTGCCAAAAGCGACTTAATTAATGGAGACAAAGTATGGGGTGTTCCGCTGAACATGGATACCCTTGCCCTTTACTACGATAAATCCAAAGTCTCGACCCCACCAAAAACGTGGTCAGATGTCGTAACGGTAACTAAGAAACTCACCAATCGCAATGATAGCACGATCAACCAATCGGCCATTGCTTTGGGCGATAATCAATCGATCAACCATTTTGCCGATATTGTCTCAATTCTCATGCTCCAATCTGGCACAAAGATGGTTGACGAGAACAGTAAAGTCGCAACATTTAATGTTGACGGATCTGGAACTGCCCCAGGGGTGAATGCGTTAGATTTTTATACTAGTTTTGCCAAACCAGGACGAGATACCTACTCGTGGAATCGATCACTCGGTCAGTCGCTCAAGACGTTGAAAGATGGCAAAACAGCTATGGCACTGGGTTACTTGAATGATATCTCAACATTAGGATCGCTTGAAAAATCACGTATCGCGGTCGCTCCCTTGCCGCAGACAAACATAAATGATCCACAAACCTATGGACGCTACCTCGTTGCCACAGTCACCAAGCAAGCTCAATCCTCGACTAATGAAAAAAAGGTGACGGCAGCATGGGATTTTGTCAGTCTCTTTGCCAACCCTGACATTAGCCAGCAATATGCTGAAAAACAGCTCGTTACCCCGGCTCGGACTGATGTCGCCAAACGGGTAGCATTGGCAACGGTTTACAAACCGTTTCTAGATCAGGTTGGGCAAGCGATTGATTGGCAGAAAACTGAAGTTCAGGTCGCTGATGGAGCAATTAACGATGCCATTGATCTTGTGCTCAAAGACAATGTTAGTTCACAGGTCGCGCTTAATACAAGTTCGAAAAATTACACGGCTTTCCTGCAAACCGATACGGGTATTGTGACTGATCCAGCGGTACTTACGCTATGGCAATCAAGCGATGACGCTACTGATTTTAAGCCGATTATCGACAACTTTTTACAAGATAATAGTGACGTCAAACGAGTGGCTTTATCCAAACACACTTCGACTCGATATGAATGGGAACTTTTGAGTGCTATGGCGGCTCATATTGGTCCAGATATCGCCCTTATTCAAAATGATCATATGCGTCGTTATGCGGCAACGTTGCAGGCTTTCCCGAAGGGCACGCTCAACCCAGCCCAACAACGGGCGGATGATTTACTTGCTCTTCAAAAACTGTATGATCCCGCAGTTTATACGGATAATGTATTAGATGGAAAAATCTATGGAGTGCCAGCTAACTTTGAAACATTGATGCTGGCTGTTAATTACGATGTCTATACCAATCGCTCAAACGAGGAGCTAGAGAAACAAGGCTCGGAGTTTTCTAAAAATGAAAACAAATTTACTGATGGCCCAATGTTGTGGGATGACTTAAAAGAATTATCTCGTCTTGCCACCAAGCATGATGGTGCAACTTTGACATTACCGTATATCGCGATGGGGACCGGAAGCAATATGGCTCATGCCGCCGATCTGTATGCAGTTCTAGTCAAACAGTTTGGTGGAACTTTGACTGACCCCGATCGAAATGTGTCCGGCATCAACTTGCCATTCTCCAGCCAAAACACGACTGTGGCGGGTAAAGAAGCTGAAGATCTCCTCAAAAGCTTCACTCAACCGCAAAATAATTTTTACACCTGGAATTCAAGTCAACCTAATTCGTTAGAGGCGTTGGCTGATGGTAAGGTCATGGCTGCATTTATCTATCCTCGCGATGTCCAAACAATCAAGGAGCGAAATCCGAAGGTTCAGCTAAGAGGATTTAGCCTTCCCCAGGTTAGAAACAATACTGATCCAGTTGATTTCGCTTCCTATTTTAGCATGACCGTTCCAATCGCTAGTGCGAAAAGCCCGGCGGCTTTCAAATTTATTTCTAGCTCATTACAGCAGAGTCAATCGGCTTTTACTGAAGAAAATAAATTTGTCTCACCCAGGAAACCAGATTCAGTCAAAACAATAGATCGACTCGATTCAGGAAATCCGCAATCATTTCAAGGGGCAAGTGCGATATCATATTATAAAGGTTATTATCCTGAGGCAATTGATACGATTTTAGTAAATCTCATGGATGGTAAAGTGAATCTCGATCAAGCGGCGGACCAGATGAGTCAATCGCTGAAGAAGCGGGTTTTGTAGCATGAACCGATTTTCACGTTTCATTGTATGTTTGACGGCAGCTATCAGTCTTGCCGTACCGACAGTATCGCTTGCCCAACAGAATACCGGCGGCGCACTCTTTCGGTCGCCAAATGTAACCGTTAATGGTAAACCCATTCCTAAACCGTCAATTGGATTACCGAATCTCTCTCAATTATTTGGCGAGAATACATCATTGCAAAACATATTAGATTTTGTTGTCCGAACCCTTCTGCTAATCGGCGGCATTGCCGCCTTCTTTTTCGCGTTTTATGGCGGAATAAAATATATTACCGCCGGT
>JBGPML010000073.1:0-3688 GCA_041486955.1 Patescibacteria group bacterium | reverse complement strand
TCGCTCATCTATGTACGGAGAACCTTCGGTTCGAATTTAGACTAAGGCTACCAGACGAAAAATCCCCGCTTTCGCGGGGACATTTCGTCTGGCGGGAGCGACTGGAAATATTATGAACCCACTCGGCTTATTGAGATCATTTTAACACACGCAGACAAGATTTTCGTACCGGACGCATTAAAACATGTCTTAACCAACGCTACTTAGTGTTGGTATTTTTGTTGGTTCGATTCTCGTCAGGAGGGGTCTGGGTAACGTCTTACCCACCTGCCGAGAGTTGAGCTTGCAAATAGCTCGGTGTGTTTAAGGAGGAATTTAGCGCCTCCTTAAGCACATTCACAACAGGAGGTGAAAAGGAGCGGTCGGTCGCTCTCCGTATAAACTGAGACCGAAAGTCTGGGGCACGGGGGAATAACTGCATCTCCGTAAGGAGCCCAACACACCCTCGTTAGCAAATTCAAGGGACATTGCCCAGGCAAAAAGCAAGGATGGCAGGAGGGACTAATGGCGGTTTGGGAAGCCGCCAAGCAGGGACTGTTGCATCTGAGGCTGAATCCACCTTCTTGCATAGAAACAGTTTATACTTTCGCCGATTTATACCTATAAGACCATTAACGTCTTATAGGGGTATATGCAGGGAGAGAGTCCCTTGTATGGCAAAAAAGGAGGAAACATGGAAGCGATCGGAAGATTTCTACCGACTTTTCCACAGGCTATAAGTGGAAAAAGAACGAACAAATATTTCTTGATCGCCGAAGAGATTGCCCGTCTCACCGGCGATACACCACTGCGTTGGGTTCGGGATGTTAAACAGCATCCGTGGGCTGCGGAGACGGCATTACGGGTCTTAAAGGAGAGGATCAAATCGTGTGGAAAGCCGAAGAATGTCGGCGCGTACTACACGATGCTCTTTAAAAAATATAAGGAGGGAAGATGCTGAAAATCGAATGCGTTCGGTATTCTGTTCGGGTCTATGTTCGGTCTAAAACCGAACATAATATCAAACGCTTGCCACGCTATGTATATGGCGTGCTATAGTGGTCCTAATATTCGGTTTTTATTCGGTATACTTCGGTTTCAATAGGAGGGAACCATGCGTAAAAAGCCACAACTTGTCAGGCAGACTACCAACATCTTACCGCGCGAGCAGAAAGTGAAAAGCTTTGTGCGATTATTTCAGTTGTTCAATCAACTGCGCGAAGATGTTGAACCGCAAATTCCAACAAAGGAAAAAAATAAACCAAAACCAGTAACATAACCTTGTCACCTAGTGGGCTAGCTAGTCCGTTTAAACGAACGTATTAGCTAGGTTGTTAGGTCGAAGCAACTTAGAAGAGAACAAGAGTGAGCCCCGAGGTTTTAGCGACTCAACGAGGCTCACCACGCGAGAATAGCTAACATCAAGCGATGTCGCTTTTTGTATTACTATCTCGTCCCCATTCTACTTGATCGAAAAACGAATTCAAGAAGGGACCATATGAGCGAAAGCTACCGTATCTTCGGTGAGATTATCACCTGGGTACTTCCAATCGCTGGCGTGGTGATCGGATTACACGGGATTATTTATGACCCATTCAATCCTCCGCCATCTGATAGATCTTCTATCGCCGGCGGCAACCACAGCTAGTGTACTGACGGTATCTGTGACGATTGGCACGGCTATTCCGCAACGAGTTGTTATTACACCTGCACCACAACCAACTGTGACAATAGTAATAACGCCAAGCCCAGGTCCGTCACCTGAACCAACCCTAATACCTACCCCCACCCCAGATCCAACTGATTTATTCGATAAACACTTTGGAAAAGAAGCCTCGATAGCACGAGCGATTGCCAAAGCGGAAAATCGGTCGGGAGATCCCGAAGCTATGAATACAAATCGGGACTATTCCGGACTTCCAAATAAATCATGGAAGCAGGAATTCCCGAATGGTTCTGAAGATTATGGATTGATGCAAATCAACCTCTTCTGGAACTGGGAAAAGGTGCCAGGGCAGACTAAAGCAGAGAAAATCGCCTGGATTGAGAATCCAAACAATAACATCAAACTTGCCAAACAAATACGTGATAGCTGGGGCAATTATAACGCATGGTCCACATATAAGACCGGTAAGTACAAACAATACCTTAGGAGCAACACATGAAAAAACGCTATCCCCTGTCCCCCAGCACGATTACGGCTCTAGCTAGCTTAATCGTGCAAGATGAAATTCACCTCAACGATAAACCAAGCTTATTCACCCCCACGCAACGCATCGACCTCCTTGAGAAATTATGGAACCTGCTTGAAGAGATGGGTGCCTCAGAATTTCGCAAACGCCTGATGAAAGAGTGCATTGATCTGTGGCGGAGCTATTGGCAAGCCGATCTCGACGCTGACGACCAAGAAGCTATGAATCGCGAATGGGAAAAAGCCCAGGTTCTTCAGCAAGTAGGAAACTAACCATGCCGACATTAACAAAAACCCCACCTAAAAAACCGACCACGGTGCCAATGGCTGAACCGATAGTAAGCGAAGCCAGAATTGCACCAACAAGTAATCCAAACATTATCCAAATGACACTAGAGAACGAGCGGTACTACCATATTCAGGAAGTCGACCGCTACCTACCCTCTGTCACGTGGATTAACGAATCGTATCCCAAAGGCATTGGCTTCTATAAATGGTTAGCCGCTAACGCCAACTGGGATGAAGCTCAGGCTACAAAAGAAACCGCTGGCGATCGAGGTTCCAAGATTCACAATGCGATTCAGGACCTCTTGAATGGTGCCAGCCTCAAATTTGGTGACGCATATTGGAACGAAACAAAGCAAACTCACGAACCACTCACAATGGACGAATGGAAATGCCTTATGGCTTTCCAATCATTCTGGGATGAATATGAGCCAGAGATTATTGCCACTGAGCGTGTCTGTTATTCACTCAAACACGGTTATGCCGGCACAATTGATGCCCTGCTTAAGATCGGTAAAGATATTGTGGTTGTCGACTGGAAAACCAGTTCTGCAATCTACTCTACTTACTTAATGCAAGTTGGTGCGTATATGATCGCTGAAACCGAAACAGGTGAGTTCAAGCCGACGGCTACAGCGGTTGTGCGCCTAGGCAGCCGGCATAAGAAAGGTTATGAAATCCAACTCTTCAATAAGAAGGAATCGAAGGAAAACTTCAAAAACTTCCTGAACGTAAAGAAGATTTGGGCTATCGAAAATGGCAACAAGAAACCGGAAATCGTAAGTATCCCATCAATTATTACACTAAATATTGGAGAAAACTAACATGGCAGACGCAATTAAAAACTATCTGAAAGACAAAAACTATACCCGTAAATTCCGACCAGTGACTGGGAAAGAATACATCCTAGTCTTTGGCGGTGCAGAGAATATGGAGGTGACGGGACAAGATAACAAGCCGGAGGAAGCACTGAAAATACTTGTCCGCGAGAAGAACCAAACCGAAGTATTCTCATTCATCACTCGTTCAATGTCGCTACTGGATCAGTTAGCTGACATTGAACGAGGGGATGTCTTCAGCCTTAAAAAGCAATCAAAAGTGATCGCTGGGCAAGTTCGTATCATTTATGACGCGGCGATTGTTGAGAAACATCAAGCTACGTCACTTGATAAAAAGTAAGGTCGAGAGTAAGATTGCTATACTCCCCCACCGGACTCCGGTGGGGCTTTACTT
>JBGPML010000072.1:0-3729 GCA_041486955.1 Patescibacteria group bacterium | reverse complement strand
ATTGCCAAATTGGTTTCCCGAGTAGTTAGCAGAACCGCTCATCGTTAATTCGGTTTGAATACCGCGGAACGTGGCAGAAGAGTCAGAAGTTGGTGCCGGAAGTGCAGCAAAATAGCCTGCCTTAAGGGCGGTTCCACTTGTATCTGTTGGGGATGTTTGGACATGAATTTTTCCCAAAAACGAACTGCTCAGACCGATTCCGACATTGCCATCATTGGTAATCCGCATGGCTTCGCTGGGTGGGTCGCTAAAGGTGAGTGAACTCTTGGTAAAAAAGGCTAAACCCTGCACATCGTTGTCGATTGCTTCCTGCGTTGCTACGATTCGCGGACCAGTCTCTTTTCCGATACGAATGCCGGCCATTTCCGTGCCAATACCTGATCCAGCACCATAAACAAGGAGTCGATCAATCGTATCCGGAGCGGTCGCGCTTGGTCCAATCCCTATATACTCTTGTTTGGTTGAATTGTTCCAATATAATTTGGCGTTATCTTCCGCGATACCCGATGTTCCCTGAAATACGACTGACCCTTGGGTGAAGCCAGGATTGAAAGTGCCTGAGGCAGTCAATGTGCCGGCCACCGTAAGTGAATCATCAGTTTTAAGGGTGTCTGCGGCTGAACGATAGAGATTGGTGTCAGTGCCAAACAGAATACCGCCCGCGGCCGTGGTACCGGCAGCAAAGGTCAGTCGAGAGTTGATATTACTCGAGGTTGCGATGCCAATGTTTCCGTCTTGCTGGATCCGTAAATGTTCGGTCAGAGATTGGGAGGAGGTTCGGGTGCCAAACGTAATCGCAACAGCATCATTGGCAGGACGGATGGCATCGATATAGGCATTCTCACCATCACCTAATTGGAAGCGTTCGACAATGTGAGAGCCGAGTGTCGTGTCCGTATTAGAAAGAATGAGATGCGATGTGTTAAGTTGATCAAGTGCTGAGTTATTGACCGCGTCATCTACCCCAAAGGATTGGGTGCCCTGAGGGAAGAATCGTGCTTTGCCATCATCACGAACATAGAACAGTTCAGCGCTATCTGAATTATAGACATGCAATGCATAAGTTGTGGTCGAGTTAGAACTACCTTTAATGTAGAATTTATCACTGGCAGGGGGCGCAGCCCCAATTCCTTCAGCTCCTGCAACAATGACCGAGTCATCAGTCTTGAGTGTATCTGCGGCCGAACGATAGAGATTGGTGTCAGTGCCAAACAGAATACCGCCCGCGGCCGTGGTACCGGCAGCAAACGTTAAGACCGAGTTAATATTTGATGTAGTCCCTAGCCCTAAGCGATGATTGGTTGCGTCCCAGTAGAAATTTGAATTGTCTTCTGTTAATCCATTCGAACCCTGAAGAATAACTGAGCCAGTGGTAAAGCTAGGGTTTATTGATCCGGAAATCGTACCGTAGATTGTTCCAGCAACGCGTAAATCATTGCTCACATGAACTGCATTGCTGGCGTCAAGATAGAGATTATCATCGGTAGCCAAATGGAGATCACCGTTATCGAAAAGATATGATCCAGAATTGGTGCCAAAATTAAATCTCCCGGAGGTAAGTATTTGCGTCGCATTGAGCCGTAGATTGTCATCCGTCCAAATATTAAGATCACCGTTATCAAATATGGTAGACCCTCCTTGATTAAAACTTATCTGAGGGGCATTTCCCTTCTCTGCTCCTCCTCCCGCAAAATTAATCACGTTCCCAGAAATTTTCATTTCATCAATATCCCCGGGCAGACTGGATTTTATTCCCCCTGTCTTGACATCACGCACACTATCAACATCATTTCGTAATTTGACGAGGTAGCGCTGAACAAACTTGGATAGCGAAGAAAACGAAACCTGATCGGCCTCGGCGGGACCTGGGTGAATAAAAAGAACCCCAACAAGCAGCGCTAACAAGAAAAATGTTAACGCCTTATGAGAATTCGTACGCGTATTACCTGACCGAGAACGATCTGCCTTCATACCCTCCTTGACCCCCAAAAGTATGCCATTTTTTCAAGGTATACTTATATTTAACGATATCATGACAACTATATAAGATGTATAGCTTTTTGCTCATTCAATGCTAAATAAGATTATCTTTACATCGAAGTTTTTCGTCTCCATAATATAGAGGTATTTAGATTGCATTGTGAAGGAGAAGGGTGCGTCGGAAAAAACTAGTTAGCCCTATTTTGTTCGCCTCATTTGTGACAATGGCTTTTATTATCACGATTGTTTTTTGGCGTTATCTTAATCCTCAGGCCGCAGAGATTGCTGAAGGTTCGCCAATTACTGCCATTGGAACCTTGATTGTCGTGCCGAATGAAACAAACAGCGATACCCCATACTTCTTTTTTGAAACCGATGATGCAACACGCTATGCTCTCAATGTATCGGGAGATACCTCCCTCTTGTTTCCAGGAGAACGGTTAACGGTCATGGGAGTATTAAGTGACGACACAATTCATGTGACCCAATTAGTCCCCGATGAATCGGTGGCGGCTGAAAGTACCGCCAGCACTTCGCGTTCGACAGGCGAGAAAAAGGTGGCAATCGTGATTTCCGAGTTTGATGATACGCCACAAGAGAATGATCCCGATACGGTCAAGCAAGGCGTTCAAAATTTGCTGACTGGTGAGACGAACTCTGTTGCGAGCTATTATACGGAAGCCTCATATAATAAATTACATTTCACGGGTGACGTTTATGGTGTCTATCGCCTTCCGAAAGCGAATAGCGGCTGTTCTTATGCCACAAAATGGACGGGAGCGGCTCAACTGGCAGCGCGGGCAGCTGGTGTCAGCTTGAGTCAGTATGATCATATTTTGTATGTCTTTGAACATCGACCAGAATGTAATTTTGATTCATTTGGTGAATATTATAGTAAGAATGCTTGGGTCAATGGTTATAACGTGGATGAACTCACCTTAAATAAACTCGTTCATGAAATTGGTCATAACTTGGGCCTTAATCATGCTGCAACTATTCAATGTAAAAACAGTACGGGTGACAAAATCGCGATTGGGGGAGGATTCTGTACCAGTGATGAATATGGCGACCCGTATGACACCATGGCACTTGCGAGAACACCGCATTTTAATGCCTCGGAAAAGGAACGATTGGGCTGGTTTGATGATACAAACACCACGGTAGTGAGTCAAAACGGAATATATACCCTTCACGCCTTCGAAGAGACGCGAAATGATACCCAAGTAATAAAGATTTTACGACCCGGGATTCCGTTAAAACCGTATAACGGCCGCGTGCCGTCGACTGCGGACGGTTATTATTATTTAGAATATCGGCGACCAATTGGTTATGACAGCACGTTTAATCCCAAAAGTCCGGTGGTAAACGGCGTTTCGATTCGTTTAGCCATGAGTCATCGGTCGAACACGCCGGAAAAGTCGTATCTCATTGATGCCTTTCCAGAGATCCATGCGATTGGTGATCGGCTGAATTTACCAACACCTCGAGACCTTGAATATTATGATGCCGCCTTAGAAGCGAACAAAACGTTCACCGACCCAGATACTGGCCTGTCTATCACAGTGTTGGAAGTAACCGATTCTGAAGCTAAAGTTCAGATCAACCTTGCAGAACAAACTGTCAGTACACCACCGCCATCCCTAATCACCAAGCCGCCAATTGGCTATCTCGAGGGAATTGATCGAGATGGGACAGTTCTTGGTTGGGCTCTCGATCCTGATGCACCGGAAAAGAATATTCGCGTTATGT
>JBGPML010000071.1:0-3751 GCA_041486955.1 Patescibacteria group bacterium | reverse complement strand
TACGGTCAAAACGAATCAAATTTTCCCTTAGCTCAAACATTGATTGCAAATCAGGTCAAATCAGTTTACGACATGGCCTTTTTCCAGCTCTGGCAGGGAAACGGTAATTCATATAATTATCCCGGGCACGATCAATTTATGATGAAGCGCCTGGAGGTACGACCCAATTGGGACGGAGCGACTTTAGTCACACTGCTTAATAACGGTGAACCAAAACCATTTCCCTTTTTCGATGACTTTAAAACTGATCTTGGCTGGGTCCAAAACTGGGGTAAGGTTGATAGCGATGGATCGACCCTAAACCTTTCCGCGGTTGATGGAGCAAGCGGAGCAGGTACTTTCCTTGATGGGACCTATCTCTGGCAGGACTACACTTATTCAGTTCACGTAAAGTCTATGACTGGAACGACCGCTTCGCTTCTGACCAAAGTTCAAGAGCCTAATCGCGTTTTAGCCTGCAATTTTACCGCTAAAAATGCCTGGATTCTCGAACAGAACGGAACGAAAGAGACTACTCTGGCAGAAAGTGATATTTCAACCGAAGTCCTTAAACCGAATGACGAGCTGGCTGTAAAATCTCACGGCACTACGGTAGAGTGTATGGTGAATGGAAAAACTGTGGTCAAATCAGATAAGTCCAATCCGAGCTTGGACCATGGAGGTATTGGAATGAAAGTGTGGGATCCGGTAACCAACAAAGCTCGTTTGGTTATTGATAAAGTTACTGTTACTCAATCTCAGTGAATAGGAATTATCTTATAGTCCAAACTACATATCACGCGCAAGAAGGTGTGACCGTGCAGACAGCTCAAAAACAAGCTACCAGATACATGAGACCTATTTTTCTCTTTCTAGGAAAGAGATATGTGGCCTAAAAAATCTCCAATTCGTCCTATCCACGCGATCCTTATCTTAAGCGGCGGGCTTATTCTTTTGTTATATTGGCTTGGACTTCATATAGAGATAATTCCCTTGGCTCCCACCCCTTCTGCGTCTCCCCCTCTCACGAAAGTCACGCCTTCACCTGTCCCGAGGGGTAGTAGTCCAACAAGCTTGCCGACGGCCACCACAACAGCTGTCCCATCAGCCACAAACCCATCTCTTCCTAAAGTCAGTTGGCAGGATACTTTTTCAGTCGATCGCGTCGTTGAGGAGGCAGGGAATATTAACGAAAGTTCAGATCCGCATTGGTGGGTCAATTCAGGTGGACAATTTATTGTCCAAGGTGGCAGCGCTAAAACGATACAAGGTGAGTCGCCGTCTGATGCAGAATGGCATAAACGATATCAGGAAGACAATCCAGAGGATACTGATAATGGAGCTCACCCACAAAATATTTTTCGTTTGGTTCAACGACAAACCTGGCATAATCTAACGCAATCAGCCTATTTTCGAATTAATCACGACAATCTAAGTAGCTCGCCTAACCGCAATGAATCAAACGGACTCTTTCTCATGAATCGCTATGTCGATGGTCAAACTCTTTACTACACGGGAATACGCGTCGATGGTGCCGCGGTGGTTAAAAAGAAAGTTAATGGAACGTATGTTACTCTTGCCTATAAACCAGTTTTTTCCGGCGGCGCCTACAATCACGATACTAATCCCAATGCGATCCCGCACGGTAGTTGGATTGGTCTCAAAGCTGAGGTTAAAGATGTCGCTAATGGGGCAGTAAGTATTAAACTTTATTACACGTTGGGGCAGTCTGATGATTGGAAGCTGGTCATTGATGTCATCGATACGGGCAAAACAGGGGGTGCGGTTATTTCAGCCACAGGAAATGCTGGGATACGAACCGATTTTATGGATGTAGATTTTTCAGACTACCGAATTTCCGAATTATAACAATTTGTTCATATGGACATAGTTTACTTTTAAAGTTGGGATAAGTAAGAATCGAATTTGTTCGGTTGCAGTATGACCGTATTTCCCTTATAGGTGAAATATGGTCACTCTGTTACGTCAGTATATCCGCCACCCTATCATCAAACCTGCCGGTCTCATTGTTTTTAGTTCATTGGCTATTAATGCCGCTAACTATTTTTTCACATTTATTGTTGGACGACTTCTGAGTCCCCATGAATTTGCCGAAATAACCGCCCTTTTTAGTCTATTCTTGATTGTATCAGTCCCTTCCCAAACAATTGCCACGACTGCGGCGAAAACGATCGGCGAACTCTATGGTCGGCAAAAATTTGACCGAGCAAAAGATTTTATTAACTTACTTTCTAAGTTAACCCTTCGTCTTAGTCTGATCGTGATCTTAGGCTTTTATATTATTTCTCCCTGGTTGAGCCAGTACCTTCATATCCAACTTAAGATCCTACTCATATTTGGTCTGATCCTCCCTTTTTCTCTCATGTCAGCCGTATACCAAGGCAGCTTACAAGGTCTGCATCGTTTCTTCCACTATTCAATATTTAATAGTTTACAACCATTTATTAAACTCGGTTTGAGTCTGCTTTTGATCTCCATCGGATGGTCAGTTCCCGGTGTACTCGTGGCGTTGATTATGGGAACTGTCATGTCGGTTATATATGGGGAGTGGCACATACGTCAAAATCTCTTAGTTGCGGCAACTAGCGCGACCGCCAAGAAAAGCTATTTGAGCCGTTACGTTCTGCCTGCGTATGCCAGAACGATTCTTTACGCAACACTTTTGCTCGCACTACTTTCGAACGGTGATGTTATTTTAGCCAAACACTATTTACCCGCGTTTCAAGCGGGACAATATGCCGCGTTGTCAGTTTTGGGTAAGATTATACTTTACGGAGTACCGGGTTTTTCAGCCGTTTTACTCCCAATGGTAGCGGCAACCGAAACTCACGAAAGTCAAAAGCGACGACGAATGCTTTACATCACGTTGCTCCCCGTAGTCTTGGTCGCAACACTTATCATTATTGGGTTTGCACTTTGGCCAGACGCGATCGTTCGAGTTGTTATCGGTCCCAAATATCTTGAAATAGTACCGTATCTTGCATGGTTCGGACTCGCCATGCTGCTCAATGCCTTGGCTATTCTTTTTATTAATTATCTTGTCGCAATTCATAATTCCAATTTGATTATTCCTTTAATAATAGCTGTGATGATTGAATTTAGCCTGATTTTTGTTTTTCATAACAGCCTTCATGACTTTACCGTTATAGTTCTTTTAGCCCAGAGTATATTGCTTACGGGATTAAGCTATGTTTATCTAGCAGAGAGATATAAAAAGATTCAATGAAACAATATATTTCCATTATCATCCCCGTTTATAACGAGGAACGTAATATTTCAATTCTCTACCACGAACTCTTAGACGTTTTGGGTAGTTTGCAATGTGACTATGAAATTATCTTCGTGAACGATGGGAGTAGTGATGGAAGCAGTGTGGTCATTGAAGCTTTGGCTGAAGCTGAACCGAGGGTAAAGTATCTTGAATTCTCGCGCAATTTTGGCAAGGAAATCGCCACGACGGCTGGGATAATTCATGCCAAAGGCGAGGCTGCCATTCTTATTGATGCCGATTTACAGCACCCTCCAGGCTTGATTCCTCAATTTATCGCCAAATGGCAACAGGGAGCTGACATGGTGATCGGGGTGAGAAAACGCAATCCGAAAGAGGGTATTATTAAGCGAATCGGCGGGACTATGTTTTATCAATTAGTTAATATTATGGGCGAAACGAAAATCACTCCTCACGCTACGGACTATCGCTTGATTGATCGCAAGGTCATTTTGGCTTTTCACTATTTCACCGAGAAAAATC
>JBGPML010000070.1:0-3804 GCA_041486955.1 Patescibacteria group bacterium | reverse complement strand
GACAGGAAATGAATTTGTCATGACCTGGAATCCAATCCCGGGGAAGAGACAGCACAACTTCAGCCTCCTTCGGGAGGCTATCCGAACGCTACTCAGACTTAAGATAAAATCTCCTGTCTTTCTCACCTTCGAAGGACAAGACAACCCGAATGAGGGATACCGGATTACCTCACTCCCTTACCTGCTCGAGGTTTTGCGAACCATTACGAACGGCTGCAAAACCGAGCGAGACCGAGACAGGCTCTTGGCCTGTACCATGCTTGAAGCGTGTGTTGGTCTACAACGCTCGGGAAGGCTTCGGCAGGTGCTCGGCTACAGCTATCAGCTCACCTCGATTTAACCAACGCCCAGCCGTCCGGCATCCGCCGGGCGGCTTTTCTATTTATAAAAATCCGAAAGCAATCTTCATGAATGCTTCCGGATTCAGTTACGCCGATGCGCGGCGAGCTTCAGCCTCGGCATATGATCTTTGACTTGTGCCGAGCGGATCGAAGAAATATGCGCCCAAACGGATCAGCCTTCGACCCCATTCTTTCCAGCCAATCCTATGGCCAGACCCCATGAATCGAATCCATTTACGGTAGGCACGGAGGAAGATGAACCAGACTCCCAGTGCGTGCCAGAATTCGCTAATCACCGTAATCGCCGAATTCGGAAGGTAAATCTGCTCTTCCTCTAACCGGCGAAGGCCGTCCGTCACATCGTGTCGCGTGATCGTTGAATTGCAGGCACAATACACTGGTATACCGACATCGCCCATTTTCTCAGCCATCAAAATGGCGATCGGCGTTCTTTGCCCTCGCTGAAACACCCCGCCGGTTAAGAGCACTGCCGTGTATGGTCGCCCGCTTTTCTTTGCCTGCTTGAGGTCTCTTCGTGCCGTTCGAACATTCGCCACGGAATTGTTCGCAAGCTCATCCGTATCAGTAACGATCCCCTGACCGAAAACCCACAAAATCCGGTGATCCATTCACTCTGCCCCCTTCCATCCAACCGTTTGCCCGCTTATGTTAAGCTAAAATATTTATTTGGTCAAAAAAATCTATTGTTTGCTTTTATGTTTCAGTTCCTTAACCGTCGTATCTTCTTCCTGCTTAATCTGCTTCAGGATTTTTATTAATACCGCGGTCTGTTTTCCACTTACAACCGCGTTAGCGGCCAGTAGTAATAACTGCAGATCATTCTCAATATTGAGTAACAATTCATTGGTTGTCGGTGGGTGAGAAATTCGGAGAATCAGAATAAATGCTAATGAAGCCCAAAAGAACCACATATTGCCAGTTATCTTTGTTACAGTCTCGGCAATCCGATCGTTTACCCCTTCTTTCTCTTTTTTTTCCATTTTTTCCTCTCGATTTTTATAGGTTGAGCCAGTCGAATAATCTATCCAACTGGCTCGCGGCACCACGTATTAATGCCGAACGACATACGGAAACAACTGAGAACAGTTTCCACCATATTGGCGGTCAAACGCCTCTTGGGCCAGCCTTTGCTGCCTATTTTCTCCAAGATTTCGCATCGCGTCCTCTTCAGTTGGTCCCCGTCCAACCCATGGACTCTCAAGTCTTTGCAAATGATGGGCCTCGGCGATTATCCTTCCCTTGTCTTCATGAATCACGATTCGATACCCAAACCATCGACTACCTGTTTGCAAGTTATCCATGACAACCCCCTCTCAAAGATCATCAGACGTGCTTCTATAGTATCAGGAATTTTCCAATTAATAAGCAATAAAGAAACCCTCACTCATCCAGCTTTCGAAATTCATCCTCCATTTTCGACTGATATTGAAAAAATGAGCCAGCTGAATAGATTATTCCGCTGGCTCGAAGCACTAAATCGGCTAGTGCCAATTGAAATCCCAAAACGTCGAGGTATCGGTACCAGTGTAGTGACGACGGGCGTGTTCGTCCCTGGCTTCTTTTAACCTCTTATTAGCCTGTAGGTTGCGAAAAGCTTCTTCTTCGGTTTCTCCCCATCCTCGCCACTCCGCTCCTGCGGTGCTTGGATTGCGAGCATATGCTACTACCCACTCCTCATTATGCCACCGAAACGCCAAGCCATAGACTCTTTCATACCATGCCCGATCGTCCGCCAGGTTTTCCATGCATCCCCCTTATTCCATGACGATTTCTTACGTCTATTCTATGCCGGAAGTACTAAAACGCCAAGTTGGAGGATTAAACTAAAGAGACTCTTCGATATAGAGCTCAACAATTTCCTTAGGGGATTCCATCATTGGATTATAGCGTAAGACTACAGTAGTGACGTATAATTAATCGATGAAAACGAATGAACAATCAACTCCAGACAATGGACCACATAAAAACTACTACAAGAGTGGCGAGCTCCTGAGTGAAGGGAGTTACAAAGATGGTAAGAAAACCGGTGAATGGAAAGGTTATTTGCTTAACGGACAATTGCGATCGCATGGCCACTTTGAAGACGGGATTATGACTGGAGAGTGGAAATTTTATCGAGAAGATGGCCAATTATGGCAAGTTGGCCATTTTGCTCATGATAAAAAAGTCGGCCTCCACAAACGCTTCTATGAAAACGGTAAATTATACGACGAAGGTCATTATGATGAGGGAGAGAAGACCGGGGAGTGGAAAGTCTACAACGAAGACGGAACCCTGCGAAATACCCACACCTATAAACCTAAGTAAGATACTTTGACATCAAGACATAATCTTCGTGTCCGAAGTGATTTTTCAGAACGGCTTCGCGTTTGAAACCTTTCTTTTCATATAATTTCACCGCATGTAGTTTTGGATGTGTTTCGAGGGTTATTTTGTGGCACTTGTTTTGTTCTGCCATTTCAATGACTTTTTCGAGTAACGCCGTTCCAATTCCAACACCCCGGTAGGATTCTATAACAATCAGCTCATCAAGAACAACTACTCCGCCTTCAATTTCAAAAGCCGCAATTCCTATCAATTCGCCCGTAACGTATGCCTTGTAGTATTGTTTCTCTCGGTCCCAGGCATAGCTATTATATTTCTGACCGTAGAGATTACGATCATATGTATCCCATTCATGATCAATTATTGATTGTTCAGACTTACTCATTGAATGTGCGTGTTCGATGATGAAATTTGCCATTACCAGCACGATATCAAAAAAGCAGCATTGCTACTGCTTTCCTGGCCGATTCATTTAAAGTCACAGGGATTACGAATTTGGATGCATGTCAAGGCAGGAGTGAGTATCTAAGTGAGGCGTACAAGTAGTACGGTGAACGAGGAACGGAACTCCTAACGCCGATAGGCGTCAAATTCGCAAGTCCTGATTACTCTTTTTTAGAGTTGATATTAACCATCCAATCAACGCCGAATTTATCGGTCAGCCCACCAAACACATCGCCCCAAAACTGTTTTTCCAAAGGTTGAGTTATTTTACCGCCCTTAGCAAGCTTACTGAATATCGTGCGAAGTTTTTTCTCGTCGGAATCACTTAACGAGAGACTAATAAAACTCTCGTCGAAGGCTTTTTTCCGTGTGCTATCGCTGGCCATCAGTCGAATAACCCCTCCTGTAAGCAAAGCGTGCATAACTTTGTCGTCCATGCCTTTCATAGCAGCAGGTTTTTCACCCGGAACTTCACCATAGGTTTGAACCGTGAGTTTCCCGCCAAAAACATCTTTATAAAACTCCATCGCTTCACGGCAATTGCCTTTAAAAAACAGGTAGGCATCTAATTGTATATTGGACATGTTGTCTCCTCATTAATTAATTGTTGAGACGAGTATCTCATAAAATGCGTATTAAGACTAGATTAAAGTCGACAATTGAGTTGTTTTTT
>JBGPML010000069.1:0-3867 GCA_041486955.1 Patescibacteria group bacterium | reverse complement strand
TGGTAACTCTGCAATGTGTTACCACAGAGCCCGATGCCGTACGGCATCCAGTCTGCGGTTCCATTCGCATCGGGAAAGGGTGCCAGAAGGGCGTTACGTCCCCAGACACCAAGCTGGCGGATGAGACAACGGAGCGAATCATCGTACTTTCCGGAGGTTATCTCCGTGTACGATATGACCCGTGAACACCCATTCTTCGGTTGGAAGAACGGAGGGAGGTAGAAAACGGGGACTTTATTCGCGTCCTGGTTCTTGAATTTCTCCAAGAGGGCCGGGTCGATGATAGGTTGAGGGCACTCATAGGCGAGCGCTGGCAACCAAACACCTTCCCAATTGAACTTCGTAGCATACTTCTTCTCCAATGCCTCCGTGCGCCACGGGCCTGCGATGAGGCCAACATCAACGGCGTGCGCGGGGGAGGAAACGAAGAGACTGCAGAGACAAGTCACTGCGGCAAGCCATACTCTTACTCTTCCCATTTCCGGTTTTCTCCTTTTTTCTTCGCTGGAATTCACCGAAACTGACAAAAGGAATTATACCCTAAAATATATATCTTTGTCAAGAGTTTTTATGGTTCGTAGTAGTTGTTTATATGCAAACTCAAAACCAACGAAACAAGAGACTGCGGCTCGTTTATTGCGGTTTACTTCGCAACGAAGTTAATAAACAGGCTCGAATGCCTTTAATAGATTGCCTGATCGGTAAATTTTAGGTATACTATTATCCATTCGGCGATCTGACCAAGGGAGGGAACCTGTGACGAAGCTGGCGCGGAAGTCCCGTTGGAGACGTTGTTTGAATGGGATAGCAGAAAGTGTCGTCGTATTCTTACTCGTTTGTGTGTTCTGTGGCTATCTTCTGTTCGTCTCAGCCGTTTCAGCTATAGGCATTTTCTACATTCTAGATAAAAGCGGAATTCTGATGCGAAGGCAGGTGCCACTTGAATATAATCTGTTTGCTGCCGTCGTAGTTTGGGTGCTTATCATCATCATTGCATCGGTCTTATTTCTGGAAAAGATGACCGATTAACGTTCAAATCGAGCTTCAATGGCTCATTAGCCTCGTGGTCTTCACCGCGGGGCGTTTTTATTGTTGACGCGCAAGCTCTCGTTTGGTACAAAATATAAATCGGCTGCCCTTCGACTGAAAGGAGATCTCATGATGTATACCGAAGCGATCCCCTACGCTCAACGAATTCTTACCCGGGATAAGCAGAAGCTCCCCGTAAGCGCTCTCGGATTTTCTAGGTTGACTAGCGCTTATCTCCGAGCAGAAGGCTTTCAACGATTCTGGCAGGTGCTGACTCTAACATAAATAGAGACCAGCTTCTTCCCGGAGCCGACCTTTCGCGAGATCATCCAAGTACTCGCTAGCTGGCGAGTATCCCCGATCGAAAATGCCGCTCGAATCTGGCTGCCTCGGACATTCGCTAATCTTGCCTGTGAAGTAACGGCCGAGATTCCGTTGCTGTCATGCGAGCAAGTGGACATGGATCTGAGGATCTTATGCCCCGGATTTGGTCTCCATCGGCAATTTGGAGAAACCAACATCAGTTTGCTGGATCGCGTAGGGATTACGCATATTGGTGATTTGTATTACATCGGTATGAACCGAATCGAGCAGATGAGCCCAGATATTTTGAAGTCTCGCTGGATGGCCCTCTCTCTGATTCGAGGACGTTTTCTGACGTTCCAACCTCTCCCCAATTGCCCATACACGCTCAACGACCGCCCCAGACCTTGGGGCGGTCATTTTTCTAATACACATTGAGTGGAAAGGTTGCTAATTTATTCAAAATTGGTTCCAGACACTTCCATGCCGCTTCGACCTCATCGCGGCGAATAAAGAGGGTTTGATTAGAATTGATACAGTCAAGAATTAATTGATCGTACGCGTCATTTTCATTAAATTGGGCGAGTACTTTGTCTCCCGATAACAATTGCGGTTCGGGTTGGATACGAAAGACGAATGATTCAGGAGTATTTTTAAATATTATTCGAATCTCAGTCCGTTTTTCCTGCAACCTCTTCCCGGTTTCGATTGTTAGGTTAACACCCTGCCATCGTTTAGACTGACTTGTAAATGAGACTTTGGCGTAGGTTTCCGTTCGAGAATCATGTGAAACTTTATCTTCTGAACCATACCCTTGGTATTGACCGAGTTCTGCGTCTTGAACTTGTAACTGCTGGATTGCTTCAGCGCGGGCGTCACGAATCGCGGTTTCATCATCTGTTTGAGGCAAGTCACATAATACCTGAGCAAGAAGCTGTAATCCATGATTTTGAATTACATCGCGAATGGCTCCAGTGTGATCATAATACGCACCACGACTCTCTATGCCAAGTGATTCAGCCATAAGTACTTCAATTGCTTCAACCTGAGCATTATGCAACCGTTTTTCGAAATCAGGGTGATTGTGACGAAATGGCAATATAGCCTTAACCGCTTCTTTGCCTAAATAGTGGTCGATCCGATACAGCTGGTCTTCTTCGTAGTAACCGGCGAGTTCCTCATCTAAGGCGATAGCGCTCGGAAGATCGTGACCGAACGGTTTTTCAACAATAATTCTTGGCAAAGATTGTCCTATCCGGTGCAAGCCGGTCTGTTGCAGATTGTGACTAATAGGGCCAAAAAATTCTGGAGCAGTAGCAAAATAATAGATATAAATCGGTGAATCACTCAATGTTGTCGTCAGCAGTTTAATCTCTTTTTTTAAACTCTCAAAACTAGCCGTGTCGGAAAAGTCACCTTTAAAATAGATGAGTGATTCTAAAAAAATATTTAACTTTTGTGATTTGGCTGGCAATGTTTCCTGCAACAGGTTCAAAAACTCGTTGCGACTATAATCTCGCCGGCCAAAGCCGATAATAGTCAGTTTGGTGTCGAAGTGCTTATTTTGAAATAAGTGATAGAGAGCAGGAATGAGTTTTTTGCGACTCAAGTCTCCATTAATACCAAAAACCGTAATTATAACTGGTGGCATAAGAATACTATCATAAGTCATATGAAAATTGTCAAATCTTCTGCGAGCATTTGACAGTGAGGCACATGCTTACTACGATGAATATACATATTATATTTTGAGGAGGGAGCATGAACTATTCTACGACAGATGCGGTCGCGACGGTAAGCGATACGTTTTCTAATATATCTACTCGATTGGGTGTCTTTACGCCGCGTTTAATTTTGGCGGTTATTGTGTTGGTGATAGGCTGGGTCATTGCCCTTGTCTTCGGCAATATCGTTGCAACAATCGTGCAATCAGTTGGCTTTGATTCATTATCTCGTCGCATTGGGTTAACACGATTGCTCGAATCAGGCGGAATTGAAAAAAGCGTCTCGGCCATAATTGGTCAGATTGTAACCTGGATTCTGGTCCTTGTCGTCTTTATGTCCGCCGCTGAAGTCATGGGTATGGACGCGGTTCGTATGTTCCTTAATTCACTGCTCAACTATATTCCTAATGCGATCAGCGCAGCAGCAACTCTTCTTATCGGGCTCATCTTAGCCAATTTTCTGTCCGATACGGTTCGTCATGCGGCCCAAGCTGGCGGCCTCGGACACACTAGTGTTTTGACGGTAGTGACTCGCAATGCCATTATTGTCTTCACGATTGTGGCTGTGTTGGCCCAGCTCGGCATTGCGAGCGATATTATGCGAGCCCTCCTTTACGGTTTGATCGCGATGGTTTCACTCGCTGGTGGATTGGCTTTCGGCATTGGTGCACAAGGAACAGCCAAACGAGCGATGGAACGATTAGAAACAGAATTAAAATCGAAGAAATAAATTACGTTTAATAAATGAAGGCAACCCGGAAACTGGTTGCCTTTTGTTGTCCAACAGGTTAAAATAAACCCAATGCAATTA
>JBGPML010000068.1:0-4040 GCA_041486955.1 Patescibacteria group bacterium | reverse complement strand
TCGGAAAACTCTGACGACATTACCAAGTTACTCATTGAAAAAAATAATTTTCTGCTCCTTATTCACCACTCTCCAGATGGCGACGCCATTGCTTCGAGCTTAGGTCTGAACCTGGCGCTTCGCTCTCTCGATAAATCTGTCGATATTGTCTGTGCCGATCCTATTCCTGGACAATTCCAGTTTTTACCGACTGTCTCAAACATTAAATGCGATTTTTTGTTGGGCGATTACGATGCGATTGTAACTTTAGATTGTGGTGATAGTAAGCGAACCGGCTTTAAATCACGACTTAAAAGTTTAGTCGATAAAAAATCGATTCCGATTATTAATATCGATCATCATCCAAAGAATGATTTACATCAATTAGCTACCTATAATTTCGTTGATTACTCGGCCCCTTCGACATCATATTTAGTGCATAAAATCATTAAGGGCCTTGGCGTACCAGTCAATCACAAAATCGCCACATGTTTGTTAACCGGTTTATATACCGATACGGGCGGGTTTAAACATCCCAACACCACACCTGAATCACTTAATTTTGCCTCAAACATGCTGACCCAAGGTGCACGGTTAAAAGATATTACATTTCACATTACTCAACCCAGCACAGTCAGTCGCTTAAAGTTATGGGGCATTGCCCTCTCACGCATTCAAAAGCACCACCGCTTCAATATTATTTCTACTTATATAACCCAACAAGACATTGCTGTTACCGCAGCATCAGAATCAGATATTGCCGGCATTGCCGCTCTTCTCGGTACGATTCCCGCAACTCTGGCTATATTAATTGTTCAACAAGCGGATAAAACTGTCCAAGTTCGCATGCGGACAAAGCGACGCGATATTAACGTCGCCCATTTAGCCTCCTTTCTCGGTGGCGGCGGTCAAAAAAAATCCGCTGGTTTTGCGATAAAAAATCATCGAGTTTCATTTTCATAAAAAAAGTCCCGCGCGGTTAGGCACGGGACAACGACTAAAAGGAGCATCTATTGGCAATGGTCAAGCGGTTACTAGTCGGCGTCAGGCTCAGGTTCGAATTTTCCCAAAGGGGTAAGCCAAGCGACAAGGTTTATTACTATCACAACGCAGGGAATACTCATCCACCAGCCTAAAAACCGGACAATGAAAGAGACTATGGGCCAAGGTATTACTTCGCTTACGCGGAGTAATAGAATCGAGAAAATGGTAAAGATGCAGGCAAATAGGGCCAACATCTCAGCATCTCTCAACCGCTCACTCATATTTCCCTCCTGAGCAAAGATTATATACTAATATGTAGGAAAAGGCAAGGGGATGAGGCGGGATTTGGTTCGCAGTAGCTCACCCCTGGGCTCTTCAGACAGAAAGCCCCGTGTGTTCGCTTCCGACTCAGAGCCCTTCAAATCCCACTGCCAATGCAGTGTCAAAAGAAAAGACCCGATATTTATCGGGTCTTTTCTTTTGGTACCGAGGGCGGGATTTGAACCCGCAAGCCTTTTGGGCAAAGGATTTTAAGTCCTTCGTGTATACCGTTCCACCACCTCGGCACAAGGCAAATTATACCATAATAATTTCCACTTGAGGAGTAAGCAGCTAGCAAAGCTTTTGAGTTTATTTCGGTTCCTGTATACTTAATGGGAATGAGAAAGCGATTTTCTATTTTTATCGCCATTGTTCTGTTACTCGGGGTTGGTATCGGTGTATATTTTGCTTTGCCAAATATTTTTGCCAGCGTAGTCGCGCCCTTACCAGATGAATATAAAGGCTTAATTCAGGATAACGCGAGAAAATACAACGTTGACAGTTGCCTTATTGCCGCCCTTATTAACGGCGAAAGTCGTTGGGCGCCGAAAGCTAGGTCAAATGCCGGAGCTCAAGGATTGATGCAAATTATCCCGAGCACGGCTAATTCAATTTCTCGCGTATTTAATATTTCGTATTCACCCTCGAAAATAAACGAGGCAGCAACAAACATTGAGATTGGTACAGCATTAACCCGTTACAACCTGGATCATTATGGTTCGTTACGCAATATATTGGTAGCTTATAATGCGGGCGGCGGGCGAGTTCGCCTAGCCAATAATCAATTGCCCCGTGAAACACAGTTTTACATTACCAAGATTTCCCGATACTATGAGCTCTACGCTAACCTGTATCCAGATTTCTGCACCGGTCCCTCTCTTATTGGTCGGCCGATTAACGCCACGTCAACATCAAACACCCCTGACTTACCAGACTTTACCGCGCCACCCGAAGCGCCGAGCTCTGACCTAAAAATCGAAAACTTCTGGAAATCCCTCTTACCGCAATAGCCTGTGCCAAGAATAGTACATCATGACCCACCAAGAAATTCGTCAAAAATATCTCGACTATTTTAAGGAGGCACATCACGTTGAAGTGCCTCCAGCTTCGTTAGTGCCGGATAATGATCCGTCAGTATTATTTACTGTCGCTGGGATGCAACAGTTTAAAGATTACTATCAGCATCCCCAAAATGCGCCCGCGCCACGAATTGTCACTATCCAGCCATGCATCCGCACCATCGATATCGATGAAGTTGGCGATGACACCCATAACACCGTATTCGAAATGTATGGCCATTTTAGCTTTGGTTATACTGGCCAAGACACACCTGATGGCCCCTATTTTAAGAAACAGGCTCTGACGATGGCCTGGGATTTCCTCACCAATGTACTAGCGATTGATAAAAATCGTATTCGGGCAACCTATTTTGGCGGTGACGAAAAGCGACCAACCGACACGGAATCAAAAGAACTATTACAGTCGTTGGATGGATTAAGTCGCATAGAAGGCTATGGTAATGAAAATTTTTGGGGACCAGTCGGCGATGAAGGTCCATGTGGTCCAAATGTGGAATTCTATATCGATGATGTTGAAGTTTGGAATTCGGTCTTTAATGAATATTACAAAGATCGCGATGGTAACTATACCAAAGCAGAATATCGGGGAGTTGATATGGGAGGAGGCCTCGAACGGCTGGCGGCAGCGATTCAAGGCAAGCCAACCGTTTACGATTCAGATCTTCTTTCTCCTTATATAACCTTAGTCAGAGAAAATTCCAATAATTACAACGAACGACATGGACGGATTGTCACAGATCATGTAAAGGCCGCCTTATTCCTCATCAGTGATGGTGTTCGACCTGGCAACAAAACACGAGAATATATCCTTCGACGACTCATTCGACGGGCAGTTCGGGCTGGGCAAACCATTGGCTTCACGAAATACGGTCAATTGATGGAATCGTTTGCCTCAATGTATGGACAATATTATGAAACGATAAAAAATAATTACCAAGAAGCGATAACGGTATTTGACGCCGAACAAACCAAATTCTTAAAGACATTAGATTCGGGCACAACGCAACTCGAACGGATTATTACCGCCAGCGACAATGGCGAGATTTCTGCCGAACAAGCTTTTAAATTGTTCGATACCTTCGGCTTTCCCATCGAATTAACCTCAGAACTGGCAGCGGAAAAAAACTGGACAGTTGATCTCACAGGATTTCAGGAACTGTTCAATAAACACAAAGATATGTCCCGCGCCGGGATGGAAAAGATTTTTCAAGGTGGACTGGCTGATCACAATCCACAAACCGTCGCTCACCATACGGCCCATCATCTTTTGTTGGCTTCTTTGCGGCATATTCTAGGTGGACATGTTGTACAACGTGGTTCGAATGTTACCAGTGAACGTCTGCGCATTGACGTGTCGCATCCGGAAAAAATTACCGAAGAACAACTAAAAATGGCCGAAGATTTAGTCAATCAAAAGATTGCCGAAGACTTACCGGTTATTAGCGAAACAATGGACCGCGATAAAGCCTTAGCCAGCGGTGCTTTGGCTGAATTTGGGACCAAGTACCCGAAAGAAGTGACTGTTTATTCAATTATTGAACAAGATGGCTCAGTTTTTTCACGTGAACTATGTGGCGGTCCCCATGTGATGTCAACTGGCGAGCTTGGCCGATTTGAAATCCTCAAAGAAGAAGGATCAAGCGCTGGAGTCAGGCGGATCCGGGCTCGAGTAGTTCC
>JBGPML010000067.1:0-4144 GCA_041486955.1 Patescibacteria group bacterium | reverse complement strand
GAGTCGTACTTGGAGGTACGATGAATGAGGAACGCAGGCTTTGACGATGAAGAAGTCAAATTTGATCAGTTTACTGCTATTCATGGACGACCCTCAACACTTCTTCGATTGTTGTTTTTCCTTCTAACGCCTTACGAAAACCGTCTTGGAGCATCGTAGTTGTCCCAGCTTTAATCGCTAATCCCATAATTTCGCTCGCATTTGCCCGACGCATAATCGCTTCACGGATTGGATCATCGACGATTAACACCTCATAAATACCGACTCGACCGAGATAACCACTGTTGTTACAAATTTTACAACCTTGGCCGACATAAAAAGTGCGGTTGTTCCCCAAAATTTCAGCTGGAATTGATTCTGCCAGACTTTGATATTCGACATCGGTAATAACTTTTTGCACCCGACAATATGGGCAGATCTGACGGACCAGGCGTTGACCGATAGCAATGTTGACCGTTGAGGCAATAAGGAAAGGTTCAATTTTAAACTCTGTTAGCCGGGCTAGCGTGGTCGCAGAATCGTTTGTATGCAGGGTGGAAAGTAATAAGTGACCGGTTAATGCCGCATTAACCGCAATTTCTGCTGTTTCCTGATCACGGATTTCACCGACCATAATGACATTAGGATCTTGGCGAAGGATTGAGCGTAATCCTGTCGCAAAAGTGAGCCCGGCTTGGGGCGCTACTTGAATTTGTTCAATACCAGAAATTGAATATTCAATCGGATCTTCAATAGTAATAATTGAGACTTCGGGTGTATTTAAGGTCCGCAAGATGGTATACAACATCGTGGTTTTTCCAGACCCTGTCGGACCGGTGGCTAAAATCATGCCGTACGGACGAGAAATAGCATGCTTAATTCGTGATAAATCATTCGGAGACATGTCCAAACCATCAATCTGCAAATTACCGGATGGTGATTGCAATAACCGCATCTCAACGTTTTCACCGTAATAAGTTGGAACAATGGAGACGCGAACATCAACTGCGCCGATTTCTTTAAGCATAGTTTTAAAGCGACCATCTTGAGGCGTTTGGTGCTCATCGGTTCGTAAACCACAGAGAATCTTCATTCTAGAAACAAGAATTGATTGGACTATTTTTGGTAATGTAAATTCATCATGCATAATACCGTCAACGCGAAAACGGACATGAATATTTTCTGGAGTCGGATCAACATGAATGTCTGATGCGCCGGTAAGACTAGCATAGGCAACTAATAGTTCGAGTAATCGGACAATCGAAAACTCACTCGGCTGACGGCTGAGTTCTTGATCAATAAGCGTCTTAATCGAAGTTGCGGCTTTATTGGCTTTCTCCCGCGCTTCTGATGAGTTTTTATCCAAACCTGATTGCGCGTTGGGTGCGGCGGGAACGGCTGAAGTTGCTGCTTGGGGCTGGGGATTAGCGGTAGTTGGCTGAGCGGTCTGATTAACTACAGGAACAACACCGCCGCTATTGGGATCGCTCGGTGGTGGTGGAGAAGTTGGGGCTGTGGGAGCAGCTTTGTTGGGTTCGTCTATCTGATCCCTCCTTTTATTCATCTTACTTAAATCATCATCAAAAGACAAAGCTATTTATGGTATACTTCGGGCATGTCACGTATTTTATCGGGTATTCGCCCAACCGGCGGGCTTCACATTGGCAATTACTTAGGAGCAGTCAAACAGTGGGTTGAACTAAGCCAGGAGCCAGACAGTGAGTGTTTTTTTATGATTGCCGACTATCATGCTTTGTTGTCATTTCGAGAAACACCCCTCGACCAAGCAACATATGACCTTCTTGCTTGGGAACTGGCTTCAGGGCTTGATCCAAATCAAGTAACGCTGTTCGTACAATCGTTCATTCCCGCTCATACCGAATTGGCCTGGATTTTTAATGCCTTGGCGACCGTCCCAGAGCTGAGTCGAATGACGCAGTATAAAGATTTGATTGCTCACGGACTGGAACAGCCGTCGAGTGCTCTTTTAACTTATCCGTTACTACAAGCCGCCGACATTCTCTTATATAAGGCCGATTTTGTACCCGTTGGAGAAGACCAAGTCCAACATATTGAACTGACTCGCACGATCGCCAGACGATTTAATAAACAAGTCGGAATTGAAATTTTTCCGGAACCAAAACCGCGTTTGACGGATGGCGGCTATATTTTAAGTCTCCATGATCCAACGAAGAAAATGTCAAAAAGTATGCCGCAAGGCGCTTTATTACTTGAAGACGATGAGGCAACATTGCGCGCTAAAATCAGCAAAGCCGTGACCGACACCGGACTCGACCAGGCTGAAATGCCCGATATGTCACAGAGCAACGAAACACTATCTCTGGAAGAAAAAGCTTTGCTCTATCAACATATGTCACCTGGCGTACGTAATTTATTTATACTACTCGAGCAAACCACCACCGATCCGCATATCGTTAATGTTTTATTAGAAAACTATAAAACACACACCTTACAATATCGCGATTTAAAAGCCGCTTTAGCTGATTCAGTTGTGCCGTTTATTCTGCCATTGCAGGAGAAATACCAAGAAATTCGTTCGGATGAATCTCGTTTACAAACTATTTTGCGTGAAGGCTCCGCCAAAGCCGAAGAGATTGCCAACCAGACACTGCAGGAAGCCAAACGGGCATTTCATCTTGCGAGTTGACATGCGTTTACTCGCTTGCTAGCATGGTTATTAAGTTGCTGCGATCGACTGTCAGGGGACAGTATGCAAGCGCTTTCGTCACTCTTAAGGATGACCGCACAGGAGACCACTCTATGATTGCGAGGAATCTGAACACGAGCTGACACGAGGAACCTGGCGCCAGACGCGGCGACCAGAAGGGCCAGCACCTAGGACAGGTGCCGTAAGGATCTTGCTACCCACGCCCATTGTGGCGTAGCAAGATCCTTTTATTTTACATTAGCCCCACTGTGATTTATTCTTACTCTTAAAGAGAATAGCCAGTTCCGCCAGGAATTGCGCGCTTCTTTTTCAGCCACTCTGCTCGCCGGATCTTCATCCGGCGGGCTTTTTTGACTTTGGCGACAGGACTGTTACTATCGGGATACGTGAAGGTGCCATCCGCATTGGCTTCTTCAGCTTCCTCCTTCGCGGCAGGCCCTTTCTGGGTCTGCCGTTTTTTTGTGCAACACATTTTTTCGTAAATTCTTGCAAAATACTGATAGTAATTGAACTTTTTATTGTATTTAATTCCAACAAAAATGTGCTAGGCTTGAGATGAAGCTTTCCTAGGCTCATAAGACTTCAGTCTACCGGGACGGGAGGAACAACGATGTTGTCTGGTTTCCAGTTCGTAGTCAGGGCAGCCCAAATCGCTGTATTTATTGGTACAGCGATCGATCTAGGACGTCGATGGTACAGGAATCACTCGAGAACAAACAGTTCTGACTGGTATGACGACGCCTGCTGTGGATGAGAGCCCACCTTTTCATACTCGTTCTGTGTACTAATCCCGCCTGGCCGTTGGCGGGATTTCCTTTATTTAGAGAATTTTAATGCGGAGAGATACTCTTTAAGCGCATCACCCATTTGCTCGTTCGCCAGAGCTAATTCAATATTAGTTTTAATATAATCGAGTTTATTGCCACAATCGTAATATGTACCATTCTGTATCTTAAGGGCATATACAGGCTTATCGTCTTTTAATAGCTCAGCAATCGCATCAGTATAGAGAAATTCACCATTGGCTGCCGGTTTCACTTTTTCGCCATAGGACATTACTTCTGGCGTGAGGACGAAGCCACTGACAATCGCATATTTGGAAGGAACGTTTTCTGGTCCGGGTTTCTCAACGATTCGTTCAACTCGAACTAGTCCTGGCTCTACTTCCTTCCCATCGACAAACCCATAGAGATGCGAATGTTTGGGATCTTCAGTTTCAAAAGCGCCGAGAATCGGAGCTTTATATTTATCATATGCAGCTAATAACTGTTGCGCTCTCGTTGGAGAGGCAATAAAAAAATCATCCCCCCACAGGCCAAGAAACGGTTCATTACCAATGGCCTCATAACCACTTCGAAAGGCTCCAAGCGTACCCCTAGTTCTTTGCCGAATATAGATAAAAGTGGCCAAATCGGCAATTTCACGAATTTGTTTAAGCTGATCTTCTTTACCGCCTTGAGAAAGGACTGATTCGAG
>JBGPML010000066.1:0-4156 GCA_041486955.1 Patescibacteria group bacterium | reverse complement strand
TGGAAAGCAGTGTACCACCTTTGCCCAAAACGGCGACAATGCGTTTTCGCTCGGGATCGACTTCCACGACATCAGCATAGAATTTACCACTCTCGATTAAAAGAGTATTACCGGCCTTTATGTCTTGATGTAAAAAGTCGTCTCGAATAGGAATTTCGCTGGCTTGTACCTCTGGCGCATCGTTAGTATAAAAAGTCAGTTTTTCGCCATCTTTTAATTCGCGACTGCCGCCTTCAAGCTTGCCTATTCGCATTCTACGACCACATAGATCTTGTAAAATCTGAACTTCTTTGCCTTTTTGTTCAGCGAGCGAGCGAATTTTCTCGTTTCGAGAGTATATTTCTTCTGGTACAGCATGAGAAAAATTAAAACGAGCAATATTCATGCCACCATCAATCAGGGCATCGATATGCTCATGCGATTCACTGGCTGGCCCAACAGTAGCAATAGTTTTGACGTACATTAATTCACCTCGCACACATCATCATATCGGTATTTTTTAGTTCTGAAAAGGTTACCATTTGAGACAAAAAAAAGGCCATAGGGCCTCTTTTTTGTCCGAAGACTGAAGCTACATAGCTGGCGTATCGCTGTCTTCTTCCTCTTCGCCTTTGTCATCCGCAGTATCATCAGCTGGCATAGCAGCTGTGTCACTGTCGTCACTACCCATGGATGAGCCACCCATGTCGCTGGCACCCGCGGCTGGCATGCTTGTATCATCTTTGTCAGCCATAGCCATATCGTCGCCGCCCATATCGCCATCCATTTTCTTATCTTCGTCCTTGTTCATGTCATCATCATTCATGAGACTCCTTTCCTTGTTTGTCTCATCATATCTTACATCTATGTGTAAGTGTCAATAGTTTAACAAAAATACTTTATGCATTCCCATACTTAACATTCATTTCAGGTTGAGGTAGGCTAAGAAAGAGGAGGATTGTTGCCGATTATTTTATATGCTTTTGTGATTATTGCCGCAGCAATTTTTTATATTCGTAAAGATTTACGGCGGCAAATGATCTGGGCCGGACTCTATAGTTTGCCGTTACTTTTGATTGTCCCGATTACCAGTCACAATTTCTTGGCGATAGCCGAGCAGAATGGCGGGGTATGGCTCTTCTTGTTGCAACGGATAATCCTAAGCTTTTCTTTTGGCGCGGTCGCTGCCGCATTATATGAAGGACTTCTGCAGCGGCACTTTACACCATCCCCGCATCCGCAACGCCGTCATTTTCTTTGGTTAACGACAGGTATATTCGTCTTTTTCCTGGCTCATTGGGTTTTACATCTGTCGTTTATCCTCTCCATCATACTAAGTCTTGGCATCGATATTATCTTCGTGCTGGCCTTCCGACGCGATTTATTAACAGATCTGCTGTTTTCAGGTTTAGGAATGGGCGTATTATATCTGGTAATCTTTACCGTTGTAAACCCGACTGTCCCAGGAGATTTTGCCAACTTTTGGTTTAGTGAGCAGATTACCGGTCTCACTGTCCTATCAATTCCGATCGAAGAACTTATTGCCGTTTTTCTTTTCGGAGCACTGTGGGGGCCACTATATGTCGCCGTAAAGGGACTGCGTGAAACCGATTTAACGCCGTCCCCGCAACGATTTCGACTTAAAGTTGTTGTTGTCTATTCTGCTCTACTTATACTACTTATTTTTACCCTATGGATGATTGATCAATTTTTATTGGTCCCGAGGGTGAGAGCTCAAGATCTAGCCGATCAATCAATTGGACTCAGCGATCCCATTACTATTAATTTTACGCGGCCTATTAATCGCTCTCGACTGGCAGTGGCAATTTCTCCTCGGGTTGATAATGATATATCGTTCGGAAACAGCATCGCCTCGAGTCATCTTTTCAGGAGTCTCACTATCGACCCAAGCGGTGGATTTTTGCCTGACACTGATTATACGGTGACACTAACATCAATCAGCAATAGCTTAGGCAATGGTAATGAGAGCTACATATATCGTTTCCATACCCTATCTTTGCCGAGAATTGTTCAATCGTCCCTGGAATCTACAAAAGACGCGGCCGACCCATGCGAACCGATAATTATTACCCTAGATCAAGATCCGACTAAAACCGTCAGCTACGATTTTAGCCTTGAGCCAGAAACCAAACTGACCGCAGAGTTTAATGCCAAGTTGAAACAATACAGCTTAACATCGATTGATTGTTTAACCCAGAATACCAACTATACATTACGAGCTAAACCAAGCTTAATCATTCCTGGCGTTTCGGGGGCAGCTGCGGATTCTTTAAAGATATTCGAACAAACATTTCACACTAAATCAGCCCCGGGTATTTCATCAATGACGCCCCAGGGGAGTGGAATAGCCGTTACCACCGATTCAATTGTGATTACGTTTGATCAATCAATGGAAACGCTCAATCCTGAAAATCGCCCGACGATTTCTCCTGCAATCGATGGAGCCTGGCACTGGGACGGAGACACGAAATTACTATTCAAACGTTCCGGCGCGAATTTAAATTACGCCACGGAATATAAAATAACGTTACCCAAAGGCATCCAGTCAAAACAAAAAACGCAGACAGACGCGGACATTATTCTGAAATTTACGACCATTGGTCCGGTGAGTGTTTCGCACATAGCACCGAATAATAATGCCTCGAATGTCAGTACTACTTCTTCAATTTCATTCACGTTTGACCAGACCGTTGATCACGCGTCGGCGGAAAGCCTCTTTACAATTACCCCTGCTATTCCAGGTAGCTTTAGTTGGAACAGCTCGGTTTTGACCTATAAAACTCAAAACCCACTCGACAAAAATACAACTTACAAAGCTATGCTAGCATCTGGCGTAAAAAGCACGATAGGATTGCCGAGTACCAAATCCTTTACCACTACTTTCATGACCGAAGAAACAACAAAGCTCCTCTCTATCACCTTGGATTACCAAGACAAAGCTTTGTCGTGTGAAGCGGCGGCCTTAAAGATGGCTTTGGCTGGCAAAGGTCTGTCGGTCTCTGAAGATCAAATTATGAACATTGTCGGCTATGATCCCACAATTCGGTCGGGAAACATCTGGGGAGATCCAAATGTTGCCTTTGTGGGCAGTATTAATGGTAAACAGAACACCACTGGATATGGCGTCCAGTGGGATCCAATCGCTCGAGCGGCCCGTGCACTTGGCCGTTCTACCGATGCCTTTTCTGGCTGGTCTGTTCAGAATTTGGCCGAAGCGATTAACAACGGTAATCCAGTAATAATCTGGGGCACATTGGGCAATGCAAGCCCGGATGCGTGGACAACTCCAGGTGGCAAACAAATTAGTGCCTGGAAAGGCGAGCATGCGCGTACCGTTATTGGATTTAAGGGCAGTACATCGAACCCGACTCAATTTATTATTAATGACCCGATTGCCGGTCGGATCACCTGGAGCACCTCAAAACTCAAGGCCAATTGGAGCGTATTTAACAACAGCGGCGTCGCGGTTTATTAATCTCTTTGTGATTGCGATGCTTGTCTGTTCCTAACACGCTATAATAAATATATGAAGGGTTGGTCCAATCAATCAAAAATTGTCCTATCGGTAGGACTGGTGACTATTGTTGTCGGTGGTGGAGTTGCGGCATTTTACAAGATTAAACGGGATCGGGCGTTTGAAATTCCCTCCATTGTTGAGGCAACACCTTCTTCAACGCCGTCAGATGATATTTTCACGAGCCTGCCGATTGCTACGTCGTCTCCCAAACCAACGCCATCGACGTTGCCAGAAAAAGCATTGGTTGATGTACCGTTCTTAGTCCAAGCGCCCTTAGCCAATTGGGATGCTCTTCACGAGGAGTCGTGCGAAGAGGCAAGTTTAATTATGGTCAGGCATTTTCTGGATAAAACAAAGCTTGGATCGGCCGAAGACATAGATAAAGAAATCACTGACTTAGTTAGCTATGAAGGTCAAAATGGTTATAAAGTCGATGTCACAGTAAGCGAGCTGGGTGAAATCGGACGAAAATATTACCATCTCAGTAATCCACGGGTCGGAAAAAATATTACGATCAATGATATAAAACGAGAAATTGCGGAAGGTCGTCCCGTGATCATTCCTGCCGCAGGTAAAATGCTTCCGAACCCTTACTTTACGGGTGGCGGCCCGAAGTATCACATGTTAGTAATAACCGGA
>JBGPML010000065.1:0-4290 GCA_041486955.1 Patescibacteria group bacterium | reverse complement strand
ATCGGCCATAAAGGGTTGGGCGCTGATGATATAACTGCGCGAGACACCATCGGCATTGAGCCCAATCTTATCTAATGAGCCAATATAGCACGAATAACTAGATGATTTTTCCGGTATCAAGCTGCCAAAACCCGTGTAGAGGTTCCATCCCGTACCCGGTGCTGTCCCTCCTGCTTCCGGCGCCCATTTCAGATCAATTTTAGTTATTGCCATTCGTTTAGGTAATTTCGCCGCGACATAGGCGTAATCTTTATTTTGTCCGACAGCTACCTTTGAACTCGAATTGACATCAGTGTCAAAGACTTTTTCAGGAGTCGTGGCGTAACGTGACTGAGTGTACGTTAACGGGATTTGGGTACCGACATTGCCGCCACTATTAGTATCCCGACAATCTGCGCCTAATGATTGGGCAGCTACAGGTTCGGTTGTTTTCAAACTCAAAATAATAAGTCCACCAATAACGATTGGTATGCTTAAGAATGTAAATACTCGCAATCGACTATTTCTCATCGTATTAATCGTATAGAATTATCGACTAAGGGGCAAACAAGCTAGCGACAGCCAAAAATACGAGCAATGCGTGAACACACTCTCGGTGTCGGAGTAGGAAGCGGGGTAGGTTTTAGAGTTGGTTTGTTTACCGATGCCGGTTTTATTGTTGGGACAGTCGTGGGAGTAACCGGTTTTGGGGTTGGTGTTGGTGCTGGTTGACAGTTTGGAGCTCGATCGAGGATCGCACAGATGAGCGGCTTGGAAACTGGTTTCAAAGTCACTTGAAGAGGATTAATCAGGAGGCTGTTGTGGAGTCCTGTGCCATCGGTATCGATCCCGTGCGCATATATGGTGTGCGGCTTTCCATCACGAATCCATTTGCCATCAATCGTTTTCTCGGGCAGGTAGAAGAAGTAACGATGCTTGCCCGTAATAGTAAAGGCTTTATTAACGTCATCACTTAACACATCGGTATAGGCGTAGCCAATATAGCTCCCTACACCGCCACCGCCATCGAGATAAAATTGCACGCCAATTGAACGACTGGGCGCATCTGGGTCATAGCTCCAGCCAAATAACATACCAGTCGTGACGCCCACATCTTGAACCCCATCAAGATAGCCAATCGTGGCGTAGTTTGTCGTCACTGCGATCGGCGTCGGTTTGGGAGTTGGAGTGGCCGATGGCGTTGGAGTGGGTGTCGGCGCCGATACTACGGGGGTAGTCGTCTGTTCAGGAAGTGGCGCAATTTTCTGCAATTTGGGATCGAATCGGACCGAGTCACCAGCGATAGGCGTAACGCTCGCTTCATTATCCCCTACGAGTTCGAAAATTTGGTTAGAATTTGCATCTCGAAAGGCGACCGGAACAGGTTGAGGATTATCGACGACTAAAACATATTCCCCTTGCTTGTTGGATTTAGCAGCTTGGCCGTTTATTAAAATGATAATATCTGACAATGGTGCATTGTTGGAATCGGTAATCACTCCCCAAACAATCGCCGGCGCATTCGAATTGCTCGTTGAAACGTTGGTTACATCGGCTTTCGGTCGTAGTTGCGTAATTAATATGACGATAACTATAAGCACAAGCCCAACAACGGCGAGTGAGAGTCCTAAGCGTTTTCTCATAATTATGGGCCTCCGGGACATGGCTTAGGGGTTAAGGTTAATTTGCCGAGTTCGAAAATCGATTTTCGGAGCGGTTTCACAAGTGAGGCAGTTTTTTGCTGTAATTCCTGATTATGCTGATAGCAAGCATTGAAAATTGATGCAAACGTTTCAGTCGCGTTTTCATCGGGATGACCACTTCCAGGTGCGCTGCCAGAGAAAGTATCATCTTTAAATGCACTATAAAACTGCGAACCAAACCGTGCACCAAGCGTTCGAAGGTCGAGATAATCGGCCTGCGATGAGCGAAACCCTTTACAGTTGCCTGAATGCCAATCTCGACCATGACCGCCAATTTCGTGCATAACGGTATCCACAACTTGCGAGTTTGATTTTTTACGTAAGCCTGCACTGGTCATTTCTAATCGTTCGATACCTGCTGGACTGGTTAAATTAGTTGGAATCGGCGGCGAGCAGCTCGTTTGGTTTTCGTTATTGTCTGGACTGTAAAATGAACTCGTTGCATTTGAGGAATAGATTACAACTGATTGGGGTAAATCTTTATATCCATAGGCCTGTCGAATCTGTCCGATAGTGGTATCAATGGTGTCTAGTTTTGCATCGGGTTTAAAAGATTTGGCATCGCTACCACACAACCAAAACTCTTTGACATTGGTTTTAGGAACTTTTTCACAGTAAGTGCTATTTTGTTTGGTCAGCCCAATATACGTCAATTTCTCCCCGGGATATCGGATTATGACATCTAATGATCGGGGTTTATACCCATCCTTCGTAGCAACCACATGATATTTTCCCGGAGACATATTGGTAAAATTTGCGGGGCTCACTGCGGTACGTTTTGGATTTGTGCTTGGAGCATCGAGCGATGTGACTTCAATCCGAGCATTCGGCAGTTCTATTTCATTGCCAACCAGAAAAGAATTATTGATTGCCAGCCCGACTGGATCTTCAATCACCGTTACTTTTAATGAGTATGACGCTTGAATGTTATCGGTAATCGCGATATTTCGTACCTCTTTCTGTGCAAACGGTTTTGTGAAGGTTACGGTTGTAACATTTGGTTGAGTCGTAAAATATTTCGTTTCAGTAGCAAATGTATCTTTGATTTTCAATTCATACGTTCCAGGAGCAAAACCCTTGAGGGTATATTGGCCGTTATTATTCGGATCAGAATAGATGAGTTTATAAAGTTTACCATTGGAATAGGCTAAGATCAATTCATTGGAACTCGCCCCTGAAGGAAGGGTGATTCGACCAGTTATTTGATTCTCTTCTTCCAAGGGCAAGGGGATATTCAGTGTATTATCTCCACTCTTCAAGGTAACCTGCTTTTTGGCCGTCTTAAATCCTTCCCGTTCGGCTCGAATGGTAATGGCCGTATTTTCTGGTAGGTTTTCTTTGATGAAATTACCATCATCATCGGTTTTAGCCAGCAATTCATTGGTAGCATCGTTGTACAAGCTCACCCCATCCAGTTTCATATCGGAATATTTTTCGAGACTGACCGTGCCCTTGAGCTTGACAGGTGTTGTGGCGTTGGGATCGAAACCGTAAATCTTGATGTCGGAAATTTTAATATCATCAGACCGAGGATAGAGTCCGTAAATGAGAACGTAATCACCGAGACGGAAATTTGCCTTAACCGGAGAAATGATAAAGGTCTTATTATCTGAGGTAAAAGAACTACCTAACGCCCCAAAAACACAACCTGTTGCCCCCCCGGCGATTGCTTGAGTTTGGGTAAATGATTGAGGAAGCTTAAAAGCGTCTTGATAGCCTACCGTAACATAATGACCATTCCAGCCACTATTGCTGGTAAAAGGCGGGTTGGTTGTCTCAGCTGAGACCTCAACCTTAGATATGACCATTGGTTTAGGCAATTTAGCCATAATGTAGGTAATACTCTGGGAATTACCGGCTTTGAATTGGGCCGCGGTTTGAGTGTTGCCATCAAAAAGCGCCTCCGGTGAGGTAATGCCGTTTTGCTGAAAATTGGTTATTTTTATTTCTGTTGATGGCTTAAAGGCGCTTGTTTCACATGATCGGCTTGATTGAGCAATGACTTCGTTTAAACTCAATACGAAAAGGAAACTACTGAGAATCAGTATGAAAAGACCAAAAAATTGGACGCGCGATATTCGCATTACAGTTTTATCGTATCGTTCCTATAGTTACCAAGCAAGCGATAGCGAGAAATTGATGAGATTAAAATTATTTCAAGGAAAAAATGAGTAGCGTAGTAAGACGTACATAAACGTACGTTAAACGAGCCACGGAATTTTTGACGACGAAAGAGGTTAATCTTGTCGATTTACTTGACGGTGTAGGTGAGTTCATTACTTGTCTGATCGGCCGAATCAGTCACGGTGACTTTATAATCACCTGCTTTAAGAGAGGCATCCTGACACCGTCGACTCGCAGAAGTCTTTGAGCAGGTCTTTGAGGGAATCGTAAATTTAATAGTTGTTGCATCAATTGGTGCCACGATCGCAATAATTGCATCATTGAATTTGATCGTGTTGTAGTATTCATCAAATCCAGAGCCTTTTAAGGTCACCTCTCCACTGGCCTTACCCGAAGACGGCGTGACCGAGCTCAATGTAACTTTTACTTCATTGAGAGAATTATCCAAGGTGGCTGGTGTAGCTGTTGGGGTCGGTGCAGTACT
>JBGPML010000064.1:0-4353 GCA_041486955.1 Patescibacteria group bacterium | reverse complement strand
TTTTCATACGTCGACGGGAAATTTTACCTTTTTTCCCGCTAACCAAACCGACGGCGGACATAATTCTTTTTAACATATATTCATACTACGGATCATCTGTATGGCTTGTCAAACGTACCAGCACAGCGTCGACTGAATCAGCCGCACCATGTTAAGATGAACTCATGCGTCATTCACTATTAAAGGCAATAATTTTGGGTCTTGGGATAACGTTCATGTGGGTAGCCCCAGTATTGGCTCAAGAAGATGACCTACCTGCCATCGGGGTTGATTTTCAGTCTCACTCTCTTAATATCATCGGAATAGCCTTGCTTATCCTCTTCGGGCTTTCCATCATGGCCGTCCTTTGGCGCAAACCAGCTGAATTAGTTAAACGAGCTATTTTTGGATTCATGATTTTAGACATCATCGGTGTCAGTATCGCTATCGTCTACATGACTATTTCGGTCAACTTTTATTCATGGTCGCGAGGGCCGGTTCATTGGCATAGCGACTATCAGGTATGGGCCTGTGGTCAACAACTTGATTTGGTCAATCCTAAAGGATTGTCTAATAAAGTTGGAACGCGTGCGCTCCACGAACATAATGATGGGCGCATTCACTATGAAGGTGTAGTAGTAACACCGGCTGACGCAACGCTCGGACATTTTTTTGAGGTGGTTGGCGGGCAGATTTCAAAATCTACTCTCATTTTTCCCACAAACGATAGTGTAAAAACCTATCGAAATGGCGATTTATGCGGAACTCCAATTCCTGCCCAGGTCCAGACTTTTATCTTTTCAGTCAATTCCGATAACGCTTACAGCCAACGTAAAAGTTTGAATCCGGATGCTCATACGCTGTCTCCCCATACCCAGGTGCCGCCAGGTGAATGCATTATTATCGAATTCGATACGCCCAAATCTCGAACGAACCATCTCTGTCGCAGTTTCGAAGTTGCCGTAAAAAACGGAAAGCTCAAGGGAGAATCGAAATGACAGGGATCGATATGCCAACGCTTGGTGTGGTCACTGCTTCCGCGGCGATTGATTCGCTTAGTCCGTGCGCTATCGGAGTTTTGATCTTAATGATTTCGGTCGTGCTCGGTGGGAAAGACAGTGTTCGTCGTTTAGCAGTTCTCGGAAGCTTCTACATATCGGCCATATTCATAACTTACTTGCTCGCTGGCTTAGGTCTTACCTATTATCTCACCAGTATTCCGCTCTCAGTAACTGAATACCTTTCGTTAATTGTTGGTGGATTTCTGGTGATCGCAGGTTTAATAGAGCTTAAAGATTTTTATTGGTATGGCCGCGGATTTTCATTGCAAATCCCCCACTTTTTTTCAGAAAGGATTAAAGAATATGCCAAACGTTTAACCATCCCAGGGGTCATGTTTCTTGGTGCGTTCGTGGCTGGCGTAGAACTGCCCTGCACCGGCGCCCCCTATCTTGCGATCATTACCATCCTGTCACAGAATTTTAATTTCCAGGCGTTATTGCTTCTCGTTCTCTATAATTTGATTTTCATTCTTCCATTGGTAGTCATTTTATCTCTCGTGCTCGGTGGCATGGAGTTAAAACATGTCACAAATTGGAAACAGGCCAATAAACACTACATGCGTTTAGGGGCAGGTGTGTTGTTAGTGGCTCTCGGTTGGTTGCTAATGCTGATATCTAACGGTACGATTAATTTTGGATAAGTGCTGATAAAAGCGCGAATGAGTGCGTTACAGCTCCGGTACTCACTCACAATATGTCCATATATTGTTCGCTCTGTTCCTCGCTGTGCCTGCTCTTTCATCGCTTTTGTCAACACTTAATAGATAAGAAGGATTAAATACATGCGATATGATTATGACCTCTTGGTGATAGGAAGCGGGGCCGGCGGAAGTGCCGGGGCTCATATTGCGGCTGGCATGGGTAAACGAGTCGCGATAATTGAAAAGCATATAGTTGGTGGTGAATGCCCGAATTATGCCTGTGTTCCGACTAAAGCGTTACTTCACGCTGCCGATGTCTATCAAACTGTCCAACGGGCCGCAGAATACGGCACAAAAGTCACTCGTTCGACGCTCGACTACAAAGCAGTCCGAAAATGGAAGAATTTGGTGGTCAGCCGTACGGGAACAATGCATGGTGAAGACGTGTTCCGAAAAGCCGGGATTCACCTCATATCAGGAACGGCGAAGTTTATTTCGAATCATGAAGTCATGGTAAGCGGCCGTAGCTATTCTGCTGATAAGTTTATTATTGCAACGGGTTCGAGTACCATCATCCCACCTATTCCTGGAATCGAAGATATTGGCTACGACAGCTATGACACAATGGCAGATCTTGATCGTTTGCCCAAATCAATTTTTATTGTCGGTGGTGGTGCGGTCGGCTGTGAATTTGTTCAGATTTTTGCCACGTTTGGCAGTAAAGTAACCATTGCTGACTCCGCTCCCCGACTACTTGTCAAAGAAGATGTCGAAGTTGGAGAACTGATTGAAGCGTTGTTTGCAAATCGCGGGGTCACAATTTTGCCAAAAACCATGGTTACCCGTTTTACCAAACAGGGCTCAAAGAAAATTGTTCATTACGAAACGAGCGGTAAGTCTCACTCTTGCGCCGTTGAAAGAATCCTAATTGCCACTGGCAAGAAACCAAATATTGACCTTGATTTAGAGCGCGCCGGAATAATGGTGAATAAACATGGCATCCGAATTAACCAATATTTACAAACTACAGCTCCTAATATTTATGCGGCTGGAGATGTAGTCGGACCGTTCCTCTTTACACATACCGGCACCCATCAAAGTCATATTGCCGCCCATAATGCGTTTTCCTATAAAAAAATCCGTATCGATTACCGCGTTGTGCCGAAAACGGTCTTTACCAACCCAGAGGTGGCCAGCGTTGGCATTAGCGAAGAAGAAGCCAAAGAAAAAGGAATCAGAATTAAGAAAGGTCTCGTACCCGTTGTCGCACTAGGCCGTTCGAATACTTCCAATGAAATGGATGGTTTTGTTAAAGTGATCACTGATGCCAACGAAACCATCATTGGAGCCTGCATGGTTGCTCCTCGAGCTGGTGAACTGATCCATGAATTGGCCATGGCGGTAAAGTTTCGAGCCACGGCTGATGAAGTTGCCGAAATGATCCACGCCTACCCAACATTTTCCGAGGCCGTCAAACTTGCCTGCGACGTGGTCGAATAATTTCTGGCTGATCGCCGTAACGAATAATTGTTGATGGCTGATTGTTAATCGGTCCCCCGTCAACATAGAAATCTACTTGGTCATGAAAGTAGTCTCGAGCTTCTTCAATCGTTGTGGCGATTGGTTCGCTCTGGGGATTGGCTGACGTTGCTACGATTGGACCGGTTTTTAAAAGGAACTCACGAAGCTCTTCTGAGCCTGGCAGCCGAAAAGCAATTCCTTCCGTGCCACGATGAAGATACTCCAAATTGGGATTGTGGCAGGGTAAGACAATACTCACCGGTCCCGGCCAATATTGTTGTAAAAAATCGGTCATCTGGTTTGTAAGTGAAATACCAAATTGATCCAGGTCCCGCATTTCTCTAGTCAAAACGATCATTGGTTTGGTTCTGTCCCGTTTTTTAATGGTGTATATTTTTTCGATCGTGTGGGGTAGTAATGCAGACCCCGCTAATCCATAAACAGTGTCAGTTGGGATTACGCCTATTTCACCCGCCTTTATACGATCCACAGACTCATCTAGTTTTTTGTATAGAATCATTTCCGCATAGTTTAACATGATGTGGATTAACAGAGAAGACCTGTTGAATTATCCAAATATTATTCGTATTCAATTAAGTTTTATATTCTATCTCACAAAGTTAAGTGCTGTTATATCTTGCTATAAAGGGACAGCACTAAAACAAGCAAAAGGAGGCCAAATGGCACGAGGTGTTGGTGGCCGCGGTCCGGCCAATATCATGAAGCATATTAAAGGTATTCGATTCCCCGTTATGAAACTGGCTCTCATTCGTCACGCGTCGAGAGCGAAGGGTCCTGATACCAATCAAGTTGTTAAAGCCCTTCGTGAACTGGCCGTGCCAGATGATTTTCTGTTTGCCTCGACCCGTCACATTTTACAACTTGTATGTGTTCGGCCTATGAAACTCGCTTAATGTTTCGGCTGAGGGCGAATGAACTTAAAGTAGCCTAAAACAAAAGCAGTTATTAAACCGATTGTCACGATAGTGAATTGATAACGGGTATCATCAGTCATGAATCCACGGATAATACTATAGAGAAGGTTAAATACCCCGCCGAGTAAGATCCCATCAGCAATAACGTCGATCGACTGCATCGCAACGAGGCTGACGATCAGCATGATAATGGCAAACCCAAGGGCAATAACTGAG
>JBGPML010000063.1:0-4412 GCA_041486955.1 Patescibacteria group bacterium | reverse complement strand
TGCTGAAATCGCCTTAGAACTTGCTATGAACCATCATCCCGACTTGATTTTATTAACCATTCTCTTGCCGGAAATGGATGGTATGGATATGCTCCAAAAATTACGTAAAGATGAGTGGGGAGCGAATGTTCCTGTCATTCTTCTCTCTAATCTTGATTACCCCGATGATCTTATATTCAAAGCCATTGAGAACCGTGTTTCAGACCACCTTATAAAGGCCGACTTGCGTTTAGGTGATCTTGTATTAGCGATTAAGGAACGACTCAGTTTTGATCAAGCGTTTTGAGAATCTGCTCAAGAGATACGGTCATAACTGCGGTTACCGTGTCGCTGGCACCGTAGTAGATAAGAATTGAATCCGTATCATTAAAAATAGGGACAACACCCGTTGGAAAAACAACATTAGGTATATACCCTCTTATTTCGAAGTCAGTTTCTGGAATGAGTATTGGTTCTTTTAATTGGGCAATAATTTTTGCCGGATTGGTTAAATCAGTGAGTAGAGCTCCAACCGAATAAACGCCGTATACATCATCAGGAGATTGTTTATTAACCCCGTGATATAAAATGAGCCATCCTCGTTCAGTTTTCAACGGCGGTGTACCTGATCCGATTTTAGCCGATTGCCACCTCGACTCGATTTGAGACTGGATAATCGAACGATAATTTCCCCAAGCTTTCATATCCGGTGATTCGGCCAGGACAATCGATGGTCGGGTGAGTTTTGTTTCACCTAATGGTCGAGTGAGAGCACAATATTTACCGTTCAGACGATCAGGAAAGAATACGACATCTTTATTTTCCCAAGGAAAAATAACGCCATGTCGGGTAAAACTATGAAAATCTCTCGTGGTCATAAGGCAGGTACAATCACCCATTTCGGGCGATACGGCAACATAGCTGATATAAAATGTGTCATCTATTTCTGTAATCCGAGGATCTTCAATACCGTACGTTTCGTATTCATTTTGACCGAATAATTCTGGATGCCGATCAATTGAAGTCACCGTTTGTCCGTCCGGGGTTAATCGAACAATTTCCAGATGCGAAATGTAGGCCAATCGACGCAGGCCATTTTTCATTAACGGTTTACGTTTATCGTGATCTTCTGGGTCAAGCTCAACCCAATCGAATTCGTAGTCGACAGTGGCGGAATGAGGAATAAGTCTTGGAGCGTGCAGCCAACCGGCCCGTTTGTGAATTGATGATTCTATTACCCGAACTAAGAGAATTATTTCGTCTCCCGAGCGGATTGCTCCCGGATTAAATACCCCTAAAACCTCTAAATCTTCATGGGTCGATTGAATATCTTTTGGTTGAACGAGAATATGATTGTCCTTACGGGTGAGCATAAAACTAGCATAACATTTCTCCACTACCAAAAAACCGCTGGTAACAGCGGCTCTTGGAATACGAACAAGAATTTAATAACTTGTTTTGTTGGCAATCGCGTAGTAGTAATACGCTCCGTAGACAATCACACCAAGAACAATATAAATCAGAATCCATTTCCACATGCTACTTTTGCCATATGACCCATCCTTGGCATATTCTTTTTCTTCGGATACAGGTGCAGCTTCTTTATCCGCAGCTTTCGATTTCTCTTCTTTATCGGGATCGTCAGCGGTTTTTGCATCCATCGGCATATCAGCTTTTTTATCGTCCATTTTTTCTTCTTTGGCGTCGTCGGTCTTTTTCTCTTCTGCCATTTGGCCTCCTTGTATGACTTCAGTATGCCATGCTGAGATTATTCGTCAAATTTTTATGGAAATAAAATTCCCAGCCGGATAACTAACCGGCTGGGTCCTACCTGGGATGAAGTATGTGGATATGATAATGGGGTGTTTCCTTATCCCTCCCGACACATGCCGACATATATCGGTGGCTTAAGCCGCTGCCCAAGCGTCACCGTTATTATACAAGAATATTCAATACCCTAAAAACATGAAGTTACGAAATTGAGTTTATTTCAAGAAAGAATCGAGTACCGGAGTGAAGCGTACATGGACGTACGCTGAACGAGGAACGCAGCTGATGATGCAGAAAGGGCTCAATTTCATAATATAAAGAAAAAACCGCCCTTGAGGGGAGCGGTCATGTAAATAGATTGAAAATCATAACGTCGTTAATTCGGCAAGAGAGAAGGAAATGCGTCCTGGAAAGTCTCTCTGAAGGACTGCATCATCGCCTGACACGCCTCACATTCAGCGAGGTGCGTTTCTTTTTCTTCTCCGAGCGGATTATTGCGGACAATATTGCTCCACATTTCCGCTGGCGTAATAGCGTTACACCCCTCTTCCGCGTCTTTGTCCTGTACTACCCTGTAATACCTTTCGAGGCATCGTTCTAACAGTGAGTCTGGAATTACGACCTTTTTCATGTCGCCCTCCCTTTCCGCAGGCGAAAAGACAGCTCTAATGACGTAATTATACTATTTTATGCCTATTCCGTCAATCTATTCACGACAATTGGTTGGTTTTGAGATATAATTAATGCATGAATTTATCTGAATTACCAATCGGCGAAAAGTCGCCTGAAGTTGTGAATGTGGTGATTGAAATCCCGGCTTACAATAAAAATAAATATGAATACGACGAAGCGCTGCATATTATTAAACTCGACCGGGTTGCCTCAACTGCTATGGCTCATCCATACGATTATGGCTTTATTCCCCAAACCCGCAGCCAAGACGGCGACCATTTGGATGCCTTTGTGTTATTAGATACGTCAGTTTTCCCCGGCTGTTTAGTCGAAGCCCGATCCGTCGGGGTGGTGATGATGACTGACGACGGTGAAGCAGACGAAAAAATCATCTGCGTTCCGACGGGCGACAAACGGTACGACCATGTTACGGAGTTGGACCAGCTATCACCACAAATTGCTAAAATAATTCAGCACTTTTTTGAGCATTATAAAGATTTGCAAGACAAGTCAGTCACCATTAACGACTGGGGCGATGCCCAAGCCGCCCGCGACATTATTGACGCCGCCCAAGCCGCGTATAAACAATAAATATTAATTCAATCTCAAATAGTTGTTCCAGTAAGAAAATAATTCGCGCGTGGCCCGGAGATCAGCGGCGTTGTAGCGGGCAATTTCTAGGCATTTGCCGTCATTGAACATCTGCGTAACTTCGTCGCCGTTCACCCCTTCTGCCTTGGGACTTTTGATATCGAAGAGCCGGCACCAGAGATGCAGGCTGCCTTTGCGCTGGACAGCCCCATAATATGACAACTGATCTTGCAGATCGACGTGACGGCAGTTTTTCTGCTGGTATAAAAACCGGCCATCCATCAAGTCTCGAGTCGGTTTAATTTTATACTTCGCCGACCGCATGTTGATCCAAGGCGCGTCAAACCCCCGCCCGTTAAAACTGATAAACTCGTCACATTGCGTGGCGAGAGTCCAGAAGCGATTAAGCATAGCTTCTTCGGACATCGGCCCGTACTTAATACCGTACTCTTCGCTTTCCAGAGCTGCCGCGTCTTTGGCCTGATAATACACCGCCCCCTTGTTGGTATCCACATCGAGTATGCCGATAGCCACAATCTCACCGGTAAGCGGCGAGAAACCGAGCTCATCTTTCAGCTCTGCCAGCTTCCGCTGGTATACGGAGGCGTCACCCGCCGATTCCTTAGTAATCCAACGGGTGAGCGAGGCTTGTGTCGTGGCATCGAATGAATCAAAATCATGACCCGCTGTTTCAATATCAAATACAATCCGTTTCATAACGCGAGTATACCGAAAAGGAGTAACTATTTATATACTGACGCTCAATCCAAAAACAACTCATCCATTCGGTGTATTTTTACAGCGCGCTCGGATTGAATTTTAAAAGACCGAAAGAGGATTTCATTATGTATATGATATATTGTTTTGCCGATGAGCTACAGAGCAAGCGAGGAGTTGGCATAGATCGAAGTGACATGGTGGCCATGATCAATTATTCGGTTAATGTCCAAAGATCATGAATCATAAATTTTTGAAAATCCCGAATTTGTTCTCGTAATTTCTCGTTACTTGCCATCTCTGGTCTGGGATCAACATAGTAGACACCATCGAGTTTATTTAAAGCTAATGTATAACCTAGAAAATGATTGCTTTTAAATGTTGAATTAATTCCAAATATACTATGCCCTCGTCTTGCTCTCTGGACGTCATGTAGAAAGATTGCTATTACTGGTATATCCCGACCTAGTAATTTTGTTAAAAGATATTTATCAAGAAATATTTTATCTATTCGATCTTTGCTGGTAGTTTTCACTGATCCGACTATTTCAGTTGAATGAATAAATGATGTTTCTGATGTTAATACTGCCTTATTTTTTGAAAAAACCAAATCTAACTCATAAGACATTAAGTTGGTTGGATAACCCGGTAATGGGATATTAACAGTTCTCGGTTCACATTCT
>JBGPML010000062.1:0-4576 GCA_041486955.1 Patescibacteria group bacterium | reverse complement strand
TGATTTTCCGGTTCCGGTTTTTCCGATAGCGTAAAAATGGAGTCGACGATCATTAGCCTTAATACCAAACTTTGTTCGGCGATTACGAAAACTAGTCAGCCCAAACGTGGTTAATTCTTGGGCTGGAATTTCTCCCTCAATCGGTAAATTCTGTGGTGGTTCACCTTTTTTACTTCCTGCCCAAACAATATTTGGTGTCTCAACCGACATATCAGGGAAATGAAACATCGAAGCAATCTCTTCGACATTAAACCTCACCGGCTTGGATCCTTGGTTACGTGATCGAAAGATTCGCAAAAATTCAGGGTCACTGACACTCTCCTCCGCATCAAAACCGTTGAGGTTAGATAAGTTAAACTGTTTAAATGCCCCAATGACAGACTGTAAGCGGACATTGGATAATTCTGCGCTCTTGGTTACCGCAAGTACACGAAGCGTGACGGCAAAGCCGAGTTTGGTTACTTTGGTTTCAATGCCTTTAAGGGCGATGTCTTCGGGACCAGATAGTTTAACTTCCTTTTTCTCCTCTTTCTGTTCACCGCCACCAACACCGATGACGCTTGTTACCACACCTTTCGAGAGATCCTTAACCAAGCCCATACTTTGTTTCGTGAATTCTTTATATAAGGGTGGCGGCGGGGCGAGGCTCTTTCCTTCTCTCACCGCTTGAACATAGTCAATTCCTTCTTTCTGCCACGAATCATCGATCGGACTCATTACGGCCTGAATAGATAGTAGTTCACCATCATCTATCTTGCTTAAAACGCCAGTTATGCCGGCCAATGGATCGACGTCAAAATTAAGGAAGGTACGAATGGGATAATAGTCAGTTTTAGTCAAAGTTAGTTCAGCGCCGACAATGGCTTTATTCTCAAGAGAAATATTGGAGTAGTCAGTTATCGCTTCGATCTCAACGGTGGGATATTGAGAGTAAACCTGTCCTTCAATAAAATCACGCAAGTGGGTTGGCACAAGCATATAAAAGTTAATAGATTGTGTTGTCGCAGCAATTTCAAAGCTAAAATGCTCCTGTAACTCGGCATTTTTTTGGTAAATGCCGTGAAGGGCGGAAAACATTTGTTCGGCGGCCAGCGGACTTTTGGTGTTGTTTTTCGGAACTAAAATGCGGAGCAGCGTATAGTGACGTCGCGGAGCATCATTAATCTGCTTATTGGCCTCATCAATCTGACGCAAATAACGCAATAGAAAACCAATACCTAATATTGGTAAGGCGATTAAGAAGAGAATTAATACAGTTGCCATAGGTCCTTATTTTAGCTCATTACAGGTTAAAAATAAAGCAAACAAGCTAAGAAGTCGATCCTTGTGAGTTTGCGACGGCGTCGGCTGCCCCCACACTTTCGGAACTATTCATACTCTCCTGCACCATGGCCTCAACCTCATGTCGATCTTTGCCGTAGGTCAGGTTAGACAGCTGAACTACTGCATTACGGAGAGCTGTATCGGGCTTGGTCTCATCGCGAATCGTTCGAATGCTGAATGGCCGAAGGGGTGAGTTATCGACTAAACACTTCACATAGGCATTGAATCGTTCGATGTTGACAAGATCGGTTTCATTAAAGACTGGAGCGAATTGATTGACCAAGAATTTGGCGTCATCAATACCGATCCGGAAGGAAATAATCGTACCAACATTTCCAAATACTGCATTGCGCACCTCTTCTGGCAGTTGCGCAATATATTGGTGGGTAATATTAAGATTGAGACGATATTTTCGAGCTTCAGAGAGAATCGTGGCAAAGGTATCGGTCGCAATGTTTTGAAACTCGTCGACGTAAAGATAAAAATCTTTCCGCTGCTCCTCAGGAATACTTTGCCTCGCCAATGTCGCTGAGTTGATTTTGGCGACGATGATCATTCCAAGCATAAAGGCATTGATATCGCCAAGTTTACCCTTGGACAGATTAACCAATAATATTTTGCCTTCATCCATGATTTGCGGAAAGTTTAGCCCAGATTTGGGTTGGCCGATTATGTTTCGCATGAGTTCGTTGGTCATAAAACGGCCGAACTTTGAGATAAAGTAATTGTACATTTCCGATTTATGGAAATCGGCCGTCTTGGCGAGTTGTTCGTTCCAAAACCGCAGCACGACCGGATCAGACACATGGCTGATCATTTTTTCGCGAAATGCGTCGTCAGTAAAGAGACGTGGGATTTCTATGAGTGTGCCCCCTTCAGGATTCGCCATAATGGTAAGGGCCGCATTACGAGCCCAATGTTCAAATTGGGGTCCAATCATGCCGGTTTTATTTGGGTCAAACAGCTTATAAAACATTAAGAGAAATTCATTGATAAGAAAGTCTTTTTCTTCAGGTGTTTGCCAGTCTAATAAATTGAGCCCAATCGGTTTCGCTAGGTTTCCAGGATCGAAATAAATCACATCTTTGGCCCGTTCTCGAGGAATTTTTTTCAATACATTTTCAACAACGTCACCGTGCGGATCGATATAACATACGCCCTTACCGGCTCGAATATCCTGCAGGACCATATTTTCGAATAGTGTTGATTTACCCGTACCGGTCATTCCAACGACATACATATGGCGACGACGATCTTCGGCTTTAGCGAATATTTGTTTATGCTGACCACGAAAAATATTCTCTCCAAGTAAAATACCTTGGGTCGGCGTATTAGTCGGAGCCGGCGCGAAACGCGCGAGCAACCAGATAATCCCCGGTGTGTCGATTGTGTAGTTTGGCGGATGGAACAGAGACGTGATTTCTGACGCATTCAAAATCATCCCTTTACCTTGCGGAGCTCTCAAAAAAGTATGAATCAAAAAGTCTTTGAATTTATGAATTCTCTTTGCCCGAAATCCATTGCTTTGAGCTGAATTATATTGGGAAAACACTGAGAGAATATTGGCAAGCTGATACTGAGCTTCCTGTTTATGTGGTGCAACTGTCATGACATTGACAAATGTTTTAAAGCCGACTTTGGCTCCTTTATCCTGGAGGAGCTTTTGGGTCTGTTGTTGGGCTGGCGAGAGCAATTTTGCCCCAGCTGCTGGATCAGTTTTATGTTGGGCTTCACCAGCTGTTTTACCAATTGATTGAGCCATTTTCAGTAAGAATGGCTGATTATTGATCACAATATCTTTCCCATCTTGAATCTTTTTAATAGCCGCTTCCACCGGCACACGCCATGAATTGTCTGTCGGCTGCAGCAGAATTTGAACGAGGGCACGAGAGTCAGTTCCCATTTTTGACAGCGAAGTCGTGATTGCTTGTAGCGGGTCGGCTTCAACCTCAGCGTAGGTTTGAATTGGTAAAATAAATTTTTTCATTAGCTTGAGTTGGCCACCGGCCATGGCATAACCATCTTCAGCAATCTTAAAGGCTTCGCTTCGTTCTACTTGCGATTCTGGATAGTAGCTTAAAATCTGTTTTTCGATCGAGGACTCAAATTCTTTTGGTGTCCCGATAAAAAAACGGATTTCATTATGACGAGCAACAATCTCGAGGCTAAAAGTCGGTTGTCGTCCGAAAGCTCCGTCGAAGCCGTTGACATAAAACCCCGAAAGGCTAGTCAACAACTGCTCCATGACCGAAATTATTTCTTTTAGTTGACGTGGTACTTCATTTTCTTGTTTAGAAATTTCTTTTGGTACCAAAATTTCGAGCATGACAAATTCTTTCGCTCGGCCAATGGCTCGTTTTAGCCGGATAGAGCGAGCGAGTGTTTTATAACCGTACCATCCTAGGATGGTCAGTATAACGATACCGAAGAGAATCACAATCTGCATCATAATCGACAGTTAAAGCGAAGCTCCCAAGGTGGCTTCAAGGACTTGGGCTAATCCTCGATTACGCTCTAAATCTTTGACTGAGTTAACTGCTTCGCCTGAAGGTATGGTAATTTCTTCGTCCAACATTGGTTCTGACTCCTCTAATTCCATTGGCGGTACTGCAGGCATGGCCTGAGGTGGCAACATTTCCATCGAAGCAGGAGCTGTTTGGCTCTCGTTCGATTTTGGGGTCTCTTGAGGTATTTGCGGCGTTTCTGGTCGTGCCTCAACTGCTTGCGTAATTTCAGGTAGAGCGGCTTCAGTCGGAACTTGTTGCACGGTTTCACCTTGAGTCGGTTGTGACTGCGGCGCAGTGACAGAATCGACTGTTGGAGGAATCTGAGGAGCTGGCGTGGCAGTCGCTGCCGCAGGAGGTTGATCAGGTGCAGTTGGATTGTTAATATCAACCACCCCTTCTTTCCTGCTCCGTTCAACGTCTGCCTCAATCCGTTTGAGGTCTTCAATATTCTCGGCCACATTTTGCCCTTGAATTTTTTGATTGGCTACTTGTTGCGCCTCCTCTGCCGCAAATCGCGCCCGCTCTTGGGCAGCAAGGGCCGGATCAACAGGAACTGCTGGTTGAGCCGCAGGTTGTGGCGGATTATTTTGAGCTTCTGGCTGGGGCACCGGCTGAGCGGGAATTACTCCATTCTCGGCAGTAGGTGCTTGGGCTGGTTTTGCTTGCTCTGTTGGGGCCGAAGCGCTCATTGATTCGGGTAACTGGGGCGCCTCACTAGGCAAATAAAATGGAGCACCTGGCACACT
>JBGPML010000061.1:0-4644 GCA_041486955.1 Patescibacteria group bacterium | reverse complement strand
CCAGACCCTCAAATACGAGGTGGTTTGCGGGCACGGGCCTTGGATTTTGAACTCGATCAAACACTCAAAAAACAATTAGAACGATTGGAAATTCAGTGAACTCATCATCAAACTTAAAATTTAGCGAAATTTCTGAAGACATTAAACGGGCAATAGAAGATTTACAGACCTCGCCAGAAATTAATCAAGTTGGGCTTGTTACACGCGTGAGCGATGGAATTGTATGGATTTATGGCTTACAGGATTGTGGTTATAACGAATTGGTTGAAATTGAAACAAGCAAACCTGGGCAAACAGTTACCGCTTTTGCTTTAAATCTTGAAGAAGATCAAATTGGGGCGATTATTTTAGGCAGCGACACGCTCGTTAAAGCGGGGGCCAAGGTTCGTCTGACCGGTCGAATTTTGGAGGTGCCGGTTGGTCCAGAATTAATCGGTCGTGTGGTGGATCCATTAGGTAATCCGCTCGATGGTCAAGGACCGATCAAAACCAAACAGACTGGACAAGTTGAAAAAATAGCACCTGGCGTCATTACACGGCAATCCGTTAAAGAACCATTAATGACCGGTCTTAAAGCTATCGACGCCATGGTGCCGATTGGGCGAGGCCAACGGGAATTGATTATCGGCGACCGACAAACAGGTAAAACCGCAATTGCTGTTGATACGATGATCCATCAGAGTAAACAAAAAACCGGCGTAATTTCAATATATGTCGCAATCGGCCAAAAAATGAGCAAAGTCGCCCGAATTGTCGATAAATTGAAACAAGAAGGCGCTATGGATACAGCGATTGTAGTGGTCACTTCTGCGGCTGACCCAGCTGCCTTACAATATATTGCGCCTTACGCCGGAGCAGCGATGGGCGAGTATTTTCGAGATAATGGACAGCATGCGTTGGTCATCTATGATGATTTATCAAAACATGCCTGGGCTTATCGACAAGTATCACTTTTGCTCCGCCGTCCTCCAGGACGAGAAGCCTATCCTGGGGATGTCTTTTACCTCCATTCTCGACTGCTCGAGCGAGCGGCCAAAATGTCAGATGAATTTGGTGGAGGATCGCTTACCGCTCTTCCGATTATTGAAACGCAAGCTGGTGATTTATCGGCTTATATCCCAACCAATGTTATTTCGATTACTGACGGACAGATATTCCTTGAAACTGATCTGTTTTATCAAGGGATTCGTCCAGCAATTAGTGTAGGGCTTTCTGTGTCTCGAGTTGGAGGTTCCGCTCAGACCAAGGCGATGAAGTCATTGGCCGGGACCCTTCGGTTAGATCTTGCGCAATATCGTGAACTTGCGGCCTTTGCCCAATTTTCGACTGATTTGGATGCCGAAACAAAGCAACGGATTGAGCGTGGTAAGAGAGTGACGGAAGCGCTAAAACAAGAACAATATGTACCAATGAGTTTGGAAGAACAGGTGATTGTTCTTCTGGCTGTTACCAGCGGAGCGTTTGATGAAATCTCAGTTGAGTCGATTAAATCCGCAGAATCAGCCGTTATTGATCGAGTGAAACGAGATCACAAAGCGACATTGAAAACGATTTCGACCAAAGGAATATTGCCAGATGATTCGAAGGAGCCATTACTCAAAACCATTCGAACAGTGGCCAAACGATTTGTTAATAAATCATCTAATACCGAGGATGATTCATAATGGCTCAAATTCAGGCAATAAAGCGACGAATAAAATCGGTTGGTTCCACGGCCCAAATTACAAAAGCCATGGAATTAGTTTCGGCCAGTAAAATGCGCCGAGCTATTGAATCGATGTTCCAAGCCCGACCATACGCAGCCGCAGGAAGCGAAGTGCTGTCACAATTAACGGCTGTGAATACTGGTGTCGAGCATGCCTTACTTAATAAACGACCGATTCGTAAGGAGTTGATTATTGCAATTGCGAGTGATCGCGGCTTAGCCGGGGCTTATAATAGTAATATCAGCCGAATGGTTCTCGAACAGATTAATCATAATCGTGAAGAGAATATTCAAACCAGTGTTATTACTGTTGGTCAAAAATTGAGCCAATTTATCGCCCGCATCGTGGATGTTGAGCTGCTTGGCGCTTATGCCCATTGGTCAACCGAACCGACTTCAACAGATATTCGGCCGATTAATCAAACGGCAATTCATGGTTACAGTCAATCGCAATTTGATAGTGTCGTCTTGGTTTATACTGATTTTATTTCAATGCTCAAACAAAACACAGTGGTCCGGCCGCTTTTACCACTCACAATACCTGAGAACCACAACAACGCGTCAGCCGAAACGATCTTTGAACCATCAACCGACGAAGTATTAAAGGCTATTTTGCCGCGATTAATTGAGGCCCAAATTTTTCAAGCCATCTTGGAGGCCACGGCTTCAGAACATGCCGCTCGAATGATGGCCATGAAAAATGCGTCCGACAACGCCGAATCATTAATTGACGATCTTACGTTGACCTATAATGGCGTCCGCCAAGCGTCGATTACCCAAGAATTAGCTGAAATTACGTCCGGCGCAGAAGCCACGAAATGAGTGTAGATAAAGAGGTAACAATGACAAAAAACGCAACAACAGGAATGATTCAACAGATTATTGGCGTCGTAGTCGATGTCGAGTTCAAAGAAAATATTCCCCCCATTTTAAATGCTCTGTCTGTTAAGAATCCAACCACGAATCAGGAATTGATTTTAGAGGTGGCGTATCACTTGTCTGAACATTCAATCCGGGCTATTGCCCTCGGTGAAACTTTTGGCCTAAAACGAGGACTATCGGTCACTGATACGGGTCAACCCATAGCGGTTCCCGTGGGCAAACAAACCTTGGGACGGATGTTCGACGTGACGGGTCAACCAATTGATGGCAAAAGCCAATCGTTCAGTCAATTTGCCCCCATTCATAGAGATCCGCCAGCCTATAGTGACCAGAATACTGCCACAGAAATTTTCGAAACCGGCATTAAAGTTATTGATCTTATCGCCCCGATTCCAAAGGGTGGAAAAGTCGGATTGTTTGGAGGAGCTGGGGTTGGTAAAACGGTCTTAATTACTGAGCTTATTCATAATATTGCGTCTGAACATGGTGGAACATCTGTTTTTGCCGGAGTAGGTGAACGCACCCGAGAAGGTAACGACCTGTATCATGAAATGCAGGAATCAGGTGTGCTAGATAAAACTGCTCTGGTGTTCGGACAAATGAATGAACCACCCGGCTCACGTTTACGTGTGGCCTTGTCTGGGTTAACCATGGCGGAATCCTTCCGCGATCAGGGCCAAGATGTATTACTTTTTATTGATAATATTTTTCGTTTTACCCAAGCAGGAGCAGAAGTTTCGGCTCTGCTCGGCCGACTCCCATCAGCCGTCGGATATCAACCGAACCTAGCCCAGGAAATGGGACTGTTACAGGAGCGGATTACGTCGACCACCAAAGGTTCGGTGACATCAGTCCAGGCGGTCTATGTTCCCGCTGACGACTTAACTGACCCAGCCCCAGCCACAACTTTTGCCCATTTGGATTCAACGATTGTGCTATCGCGCCAATTATCAGAGCTAGGTATTTATCCGGCGGTTGATCCATTGGCTTCAACGTCGACCATCTTGAGCCCTGATATTGTTGGTCAAGAACATTATGACGTTGCCCGTGGTGTGCAGAAAATATTGCAGCGTTATAAAGATCTTCAAGATATTATTGCCATCTTGGGCATGGAAGAGCTATCGGATGAAGACAAAGTGACTGTCAATCGAGCGCGAAGAATACAACGCTATCTTTCCCAACCATTCCATGTCGCCGAAGTCTTTTCCAATATTCCCGGAACTTATGTTTCTCGTGAAGATACGATTAAAGGGTTTAAAGCGATTCTTGATGGAAAATACGACGATGTGAATGAACAATCCTTCTATATGAAAGGCAGAATTGACGAGGTAAAAGGAGCCAAGAAGTAATCCATGAGTGCATTGACTTTCGAACTCATCACTCCTGAAGGCATCAAGTTTCATAAAGAAGTTTATGAGGTTATTTTACCAACCGTGATGGGAGAAATTGCTGTGTTGCCAAATCATATCTCCTTAGTAACTATTGGAGTGTCTGGTACAGTTTCAGTCCGTAATAAGGCAAACGATTCCGACTCTGAGCTGGATCATTTTGCTACTTCTGGTGGATTCATTGAAATAAGCGGCCAACACATTAAGTTTTTAGCCGACACCGCAGAACATGCCGACGCAATTGATGAATTACGGGCTAAACAAGCTCTAGAACAGGCTCGAGAATTAAAACATACAGCTGAGGACGATGTTTCGTTAGCTGACGCAACTCGTCTTATTGAACGTAATTTAGCCCGCCTTAAAGTTGCCGAACTCAAACGCCGGCACCACCAACAGTAGTGGAAATCCATTCACTTTTACTCTGAAAAACAGTATAATGTATAGGATAATTGCCACCTTAGCTCAGTGGTAGAGCAATACTTTCGTAAAGTAGAGGTCATCGGTTCAAATCCGATAGGTGGCTCCATCCTATACTTGGTGTGGCTTATCTGGTATGATGGGTCTGTTAATTTTATGGACTCGTAGCTTAGCTGGTTTAAAGCACCTCCCTGTCACGGAGGGGATCGCCGGTTCGAATCCGGTCGAGTCCGCCATTAGAAAAAAACAGCT
>JBGPML010000060.1:0-4733 GCA_041486955.1 Patescibacteria group bacterium | reverse complement strand
GATTTTATTATCGCGAATCGTTATTTTCTCACCCGGTAATCCGATAAGTCGTTTAATATAACGAGCATGATTTGGGTCGCCAGGAAATCGTAATACAACACTATCGCCGCGCTGTGGTAAAGCGGTGGCGTAGCTTATTTTATTTAAAACAATCACGTCTTTATCATGAAAATTAGGAAACATACTTGCGCCGCTAACCGGCATAATATCGAAAATAAATTGCTTTAACAGGGCGAGTACGGCAATGATGAGTAACGTTCCCCAGCCCAAACGAAACAAACAACCCGCCGAATAAAACAGGTTAGGTTTCATGCTATTGCCTCCTCCATTATTACCTAAACAATCTAAGCTTTAGGTGTTTTTTTACGGCTGGCCGGCTTTTTCGCCGCTTTTTTAACCGGTGTCGGGACACTCACTTCTACCGGTTGAGCCATTTTTTTGGCTAATCGTGATTTAAGTCTTGCCGCTTTGTTCGGATGCATAATATGATTCTTGGCAGCTTTATCGATGGCACTATAAGCTTGGCCAAGTGTGTCTTGGGTGGTCTTTTTGATCGTATTCTTAACGCGGGATTTAACTGAACGATTTTCTTGGCCCCGGCGCAGTGATACGCGAAGTGATTTTTTGGCTGATACGGAAATAGGCATACGACTCGCTCCTAATATATGTACTATATTCTATCCTAAATAAGCCCAGGAGTAAAGTAGTTTTACGACACCCCTGACTTTTGACTTCACCGTTTTGAGGTGTTATAGTCAGTTCTAAAGAACTCAAACATTGCGAACGTATCATGGCAGAGTTATAGGGAGGGGTGCATTCACGAGGAGAAGCTGAGTATGGAACTCACCCCCAAGCAACAGGCATTGGAACGGATTAAAGGGGCCGAAAAAATATTACTTTTAACTCATAAACAGCCTGACGGTGATGCTTTGGGCAGTCTTTTAGCGTTGGCAATTGCGCTAAAAAAGATGAATAAAACTGTCACATCGATCATTTCCGAGCCTGTTCCCGCTTCGTTTCAGTTTTTACCAAATATCAATACCCTCGAAACCAATGTTTCCGGCGGGGCAGATTTTATTATCTCTATTGATACGACGAATACCGGGTTTGAAAAAATGGGTTACAAGCGGGACGAAGTGAATAACCGCATTCAGATCGTCATTACCCCGGACCACGGCACAATTCGGCAAGAAGATGTGCAGTTTGAGCCGAATGGTTACGATGTCGACCTGATAATCACGCTTGATTGCAATACGATTGACCGAGTTGGCGATTTTTACAATCAACATACCAGCCTGTTTTACGAAACCCCACTGGTTAATATTGATCATCATGCTGATAATGAACAGTTCGGGGCCGTAAATTGGGTCGATGTGACCGCAACATCGACATCAGAAATTTTAGTCTCACTTCTGGAAGCATTGGGGCGTGATACAGCCTTAATCGATGCCGATGTGGCGACGTGTTTGTTAACCGGGATTATTACTGACACTGGCAGCTTTAAAAATACCAATACAACGCCAAAATCACTGACCGTGGCAGCTCAATTAGTCGCCGCAGGCGCCAGACAGCAAGAAATTATTCATTATTTGTATAAAATTAAACCAATTTCAACCCTTAAGCTCTGGGGTAAAGCTTTAGCCAATATTAAGCAGAACCCAGAATTGCGTGTCCTCTGGACAACGGTGTCAAAACGAGATATTGCCGATGCTGGCGCTGATCAAACAGAAATAAAAGGTCTGGTTGATGAATTATTAAAAACCGCTGAAGGGGTAGCCTTTGTCTTTTTATTAACGGAAAAAAATGATGCAATTCACGTCAGTTTTCGAGCGGTCGAGAAAGGCATTCCCGTATCTGATGTAGCAAAATTGCTCGGTGGCGGCGGGCACGAAGCGGCGGCAGCGGCAGAGATCGAAGATTCATTAACCAGTGCTGAAGAAAAAGTTTTAGAAGCCGTGTCGACATTCTGGGCTCGTCGAAAAGCAGCTTAGTGATGCAAGAATCAAAGATCAACGTTTTTAAATATTGAATTAGGAAGTATGAATCAGGAATCTCGGGAAATTAAATCGTTTACTGATTTAGACGCTTGGAAAGAAGGACATAAACTTGTCATCAGAATTTATAGAATAACGAAGGATTTCCCCAGAGAAGATGCATTTGGTTTAGTTAGCCAGATGCGAAGAGCGGCTGTATCTGTAACCTCAAACATCGCTGAAGGGTTCAGTCGCCAATCGTACAAAGAAAAAGCGCAGTTTTACACAATGGCCCAAGGCTCAATTACTGAATTACAAAATCAGCTCTTAATTGCACGAGATGTAAGAATACTCGCTCAGTTAGAGTTCGATCAGCTTGCCTATCAGTCTACAAAAGTTCAAAAGATTACTAATGGGTTAATAAAAATGTCGAAAACCATGATTCGTGACTCCTAATTCCTAATTTTTATCCAATCTAACTTTACAGATAATGACAAATATTATATAATGATTACACAAATTGTATAAGGATCCTCATGGCCGACAAAATGAATAAAAAACAAGAAGTATTAGCAAAATTTCAAGTCCACCAAAAAGACACCGGTTCACCGGAAGTTCAGGTGGCGCTATTGTCGCAACGAATTGACGAAGTTGCCAGTCATCTTAAAAATCACCGTCACGATGCTGATTCACGACGCGGTTTATTAATGATGGTTGGCCGCCGTCGTCGCTTACTCGACTACCTCAAAAAGAACGACACCGCGAAGTACGAGAAGCTGATTACTGATCTCGGTTTGCGACGTTAATTCAGGTTCGCTCGGCAGCTTGTTGTATGACAAAACAGGCTGGCTTTATCATCAATAAAGCGTGTATACTTTGATTGTGACCCAATGAAAGCGGGAGAGTATTGGCATCCGCCAGCCGGCGGAGCACATCAAGCCGGTGTGTCAGACCCTCTTGCTTTCATCACAACTGACACCGGAAATCGCCTCTCGTAGCGCGAGAGGCTTAGGAGATTGTATGGAAGCACTACATTATGAAACGAAGATTGGCGATGAGTCGCTCATTATTGAATCAGGTAAACTGGCTCAATTAGCCAGCGGAAGTGTAACGGTTCGTTACGGCGACACCTTGGTTTTAGCGACTGCGGTTTATACTGAATCGGCTCGCGAAGGAATTGACTACTTTCCATTAATGGTGGAATACGAAGAACGTTTTTATGCTTCTGGAAAAATTTCGGGCAGCCGATTTATTAAGCGCGAAGGCCGGCCAAGCGAAACAGCGGTATTGACCGCGAGGTTAATTGACCGTCCGCTCCGACCATTATTCCCAAAACACTTACGCAACGACTTACAAGTTATCGTGACGGTTTTATCGTATGATCCTGAACGAGATCCCGATGTTATTTCTATTATTGCCGCTTCTGCGGCCGTCATGCTATCTGGCGCGCCGTATAAAGGTCCCGCCTCAGCCGTTAGGGTTGGATTAATCCCAAAAGACATGGTTGAAGGTGGCGAGGACGTCTATCAGGGACATGCATTTGTACTCAATCCAACCGCGACTCAGCTTGAAAAATCACTCTTGGATTTAGTTGTCGCAGGCACTGAAAATAAAGTGAATATGCTTGAAGCCGGGGCGAATGAAATTCCCGAAGAAGTCATGCTCAAAGCGATCCAATTTGGGCAAAAAGGGATGCAGCCGGGTAATGCTATTCAACGTGAATTAGTCAGTCATATTCCACCGGCTGAAATTGGCTCACCAGAGCTATCCCCTATTTTAGAAGATGTTAAAAACTTTGTCGGCGATAAATTAGTCGATGCATTAAAACAAGTTGACAAACAGCAACGCGAAGCCATGCTGTTAGAGTTTGAACAGCAAATTATGGAAAATTTTGAAGGCGCTTATAAACAAATTGACCTTAAGTCTACATTTGGTCAGCTCGTCGAAAAAGAGGTTCGCCAAGCCATTTTGCAGCATGAACTTCGTCCTGACGGCCGAAAAATCACTGAAATTCGTTCCCTTGCATCGGAAGTCGGATTAATCCCCCGTGCTCATGGTTCAGGATTATTTACCCGTGGGCAAACCCAGGTGTTAACCGTTGCTACTCTTGGCAGTCCCGGTATGGAACAAGTCATTGAAACCATGGAAGAGGACACGACCAAGCGTTACATGCATCACTACAACTTTCCGCCGTTTTCGACTGGTGAAGCCAAACCGATCCGCGGCGCTTCTCGACGTGAAATTGGTCATGGCGCATTAGCTGAGCGAGCGTTATTGCCGGTAATCCCAGCCAAGGAAGATTTTCCGTATACGGTTCGTCTGGTTTCAGAAGTATTGTCCTCCAATGGATCCTCATCGATGGCAGCAACCTGCGGCTCAACAATTGCCTTAATGGATGCGGGAGTGCCGATTCAATCACCAGTTTCAGGCATCGCCATGGGACTCGTGACTGATGAAAACGAAGGTGAAACCGGTAACTATAAAGTCTTGACCGACCTTCAAGGTCTGGAAGATTTTGCCGGTGATATGGATTTTAAAATTGCCGGAACTGAAAAAGGCATTACTGCCATACAATTAGACGTGAAAGTCAGTGGCTTAACTGAAGAAATTATTAGGCAGACCCTTGAACAGGCCAAAGAAGGTCGCAAAGAAGTGATGAAATCAATGCTTGCGACGATTCCTGAACCACGTAAAGAATTATCGCCACTTGCGCCGCGTATTCTAACCATTACTATTGATCCAAAAAAGATCGGTGAATTG
>JBGPML010000059.1:0-4741 GCA_041486955.1 Patescibacteria group bacterium | reverse complement strand
GAAGCACAAGCTTCCCAATCTCGCTCACAAATTCTCGCCGATAAAGCCGCTTATTACCTGACAATTATTGCCATTCTTTCAGGCTTTGGAACGTTAATCGGCTGGCTTATTGCTGGCGCTGGTCTTGCCTTTGCGATGGAGAGAACCGTCGGAGTACTCGTCATTGCCTGCCCTCATGCATTAGGTCTCGCCGTGCCATTAGTCACAGCTATTTCAACGTCTTTAGCAGCACGCAATGGCTTATTAATCAGGCGGCGTATGGCGTTAGAGTCGGCGCGCAATGTTGATGTCGTGCTCTTTGATAAAACAGGAACTTTGACCAAAGGCGAGCAAGGAATCGTGGACATATGGTCAAGCGGCAATTATAGTGAAAATTCTGTCTTGTCTTTGGCGGCGGCAGTCGAGGCGCTATCGGAACATATGGTTGGTAAAGCGATTGTCGAAGCTGCAAGAAGCCGAAAAATGAATATTTCAAAGGCTGAAAAGTTTCAATCTTTTGCTGGGAAGGGAGTACAAGCGATGGTTGAAGGCAAAACTATTTTAGTTGGGGGGCCGCAACTCCTGAACGACAAAAAAATAAAAGTTCAAGACATATTCGATGCCGCAATCCAAAAAGCGAAAGGTGAAGGCAAAGCCATAATTTACGTCTTAGAAAAAGAAGAAGTGATTGGAACTTTTAGCCTAACCGATGTTATTCGTTCAGAGTCTAAAGAAGCCATTTTTGCCCTGCAGAAAATGGGGATTCGGACGGCCATGATTACGGGCGACTCACGAGATGTTGCCAAATCTGTGGCAGATGAACTAGGCATCAAAGAATACTTTGCTGAAGTTTTGCCTGCGCACAAAGTCGATAAAGTCAAAGAGCTGCAAAAGGACGGAAGCCGTGTGGCGATGGTGGGGGACGGTGTAAATGACGCTCCTGCCCTAACACAAGCCAATATCGGCATCGCCATTGGGGCAGGTACCGACGTAGCCATCGAATCAGCCGGGATTATTCTTGTAAAAAATGATCCGAGAGATGTAGTGAAAGTCATTCGCCTTTCCCAATCGACATATAAAAAGATGGTGCAAAATTTGGTATGGGCAACAGGCTATAACGTGGTGGCAATCCCTCTAGCAGCCGGGGTATTAGCTGGTCAGGGTATTATTTTACCACCGGCTATTGGGGCGTTATTTATGTCAGCTTCAACCATTATTGTCGCCATTAATGCCCAGCTGCTGCGACGTCTTAATCTTGGAAATAAATAATCATGAAGGAGTAATATGAAAAACACTCAGCCATTGACCATAATCCGATATGGACTTGCTCTTGTTTTCCTGGCCAATAGCCTGACCGCATTTTTTGCTCCGAACGAATTTGCTGAATTAATTTCAAATTCGTTTGTTGGCAGCATTTTGCCGTTTGACGCAAAATACTTTGTTATGTTCATTGGAGTAAATGACGCCTTGGTTGCACTTCTCTTATCGGTGAATGTTCGTTGGGTGAGTTACTGGGCAACAATTTGGATCATTGGTATGTTGCTTGTTAGAGGCGTGTCGCTCGATACATTGGAAGAGGTTGGGTTTCTGGCGATGTCTTTCTCGCTTGTCATGAATAATCTACAAGACAAAAAAGAAAGCAGTGACGATGGCACGCCAAGAATGGCATGATGGGACACTTATTGAAACACTAAATTAAAGGAGAAATGATTATGGAAACACCAGCACAAAAAATTCTCGTGCTATTTTACTCGCTTACTGGTCATACAGCTGAGTTGGCGAAAGAAATTGCCGAGGGCGCGAAAGAAATTGAGGGAACTGAAGTTATTATTAAACAGGTTCCCGAGCTCATGCCTGATTCGTTCTTTGCCGATAAGCCTGACTTACTAAAGGCGAAAGAAACGTTTAAAGATATTCCGATCGCAACGGTTGATGATCTTACTTCCGCCGATGGTATTGCCTTTGGGACGCCAGTTCATTTTGGGAGTTTTGCCAGCCAACTCAAGCAATTTTTAGATCAGCTCTCTCCGGTGTTCATTAAAGGAACAATGGTCAATAAACCGGCTGCTCTTTTTACCAGTGCCGGGAGTATCCACGGTGGAGAGGAAGTTGCCCTGTTGTCGCTTATGGTGCCATTGCTGAACTTAGGCATGCTGCCGATCGGTGTGCCGTACCCAATCCAAGGTACTGGGGCTGAGTTTGACGCCGGCAGCCCCTATGGTGCTATCTTTGTCAGTGGTCATCAGGGAGAAAAACAGTTAAGTCCTGATGATAGTAAAATCGCTCGAGTTCTAGGCAAGCGTTTAGCAGGAATGACGAAAGTGCTGAAGGTTGGCACGGGTCAATGTCCGGACTGCAGTTTCTTGGCACAAAATTATGAATAAAGTCATGATGAAATATGTTCTTCATCCAATAATCAACTCTTATAAGAGACAGTGAAGATGCTTACTATATTGATTCTAAAGAAAGGAATCCTATGAATGGTTACACTGCCAACATAGAAAAATCAGCCACCGAAAACACACACTTTCGCCAAGTATTGTATACAGCGAAACATTGCCAATTGGTGGTAATGAGCTTGAAGCCAAATGAAGAAATCGGTAAGGAAGTTCATGATGTTGACCAATTCTTCCGGATTGAAAAAGGAGAAGGAAAAGTAATTATTGATGGCACTGAACAGTCAGTTGAAGATGGGGATGTAATAATTGTTCCAGCTGGGGCGGAACATAACGTTATGAATACTTCGTCTGCTGAACCACTCAAACTCTATACAATTTATGCTCCGCCTCATCACCGAGACGGCATTGTCCATGCAACAAAAGAAGAAGCAATGCAAGACAATGAGCATTTTGAGGGACAAACGACGGAGTAAGAATAGGTAATTATATCAATCGATTGGACCGTATTAGTCTTCAGCCATCCAAACTTGACGATTCAAGCCGAAAAGTCCAACCGCTAATACAATCAACGCCATGAGGAATACTCGTTCCGAAGCCTCTTGATTGACAAAGTAATATAATAGCGGCACCGAGCCTAAGATTAATGCGCCCCCTAACCATTTCATGCTATTCGTTTGCCAAACCGCAATCCCCAAGAGCAAAAATCCCAAAACATGACAGATCATCGCTCCCGCGATGAATGTGCCAAATAACCCGCTTTGCAGCGGTCCATTGGGGTCGAGCAATTGTGGTGCTTCTTTGGCTACCACCGGCTCAATCAGTGCCGCAGTATAGACAAGAAACAGCATTCCAGCCAGGCCGGCAAAGGCGAGCAAGAATCCTAATAACCCAAGTTTCCCCGCTTTTTCAGACATTTTAAGATAAATTCCGCCTAAACCGAGAATACTGAGCAATATTCCATTGCTCAAGATTAAATGAGCCCATATCCATTTTGAGGTCACCATTACTTCGGGAGTTTCTACTGTCGGATGGATAAGGGCACCGATAATTAAGACGATTGCTCCGAGGCCCCCCAGGTAACCACCCCAACGCATGAGATCTGACTGTTTCATAAAGATTCCTTTCTGCCTTAAGGGTAGTCTTGACACAACCGCTCGTCAAGTAAATATCTCATAGTAATAGTCCAATTCGAGCACAGGATTCCCGACCGAAATGATTTGTATATTGCCTGATTCGTGATTATCATCAAGATGTGAAAAGAATTTTATTGATCGGTGGTGGAGTTGTTATTCTTGCTCTAATCGGGTTCTTTGCATCGAGAAATTATTTTTTACGACAGCCTAAACAGACATCTTCCCCAATTCAATCTTCCTCACCGACCGTAAGCTGGCAATTAAGGGAAGGGAATATTTGGAAAGCCACGGGCACACCACCGGCCTGCCCAGATCCACTTGTGATCGCTACGCCAGTCGATGTTTCGAAGGTAACGGCGATTCTTTATCCTGGACAACCCCGAGAGGACGCTTTTAAGGCCCATGGGGCATTTCGTTTTAGTAGTCAGACTGACAACTCTGCGGTAGTTAAAGTCCCGATGGATGCGGAGCTCGTTCGGGGTTCTCGGGCATTCCGGGAAGGCGAGAATCAATATTCATTCGAATTCATTGCGCCATGCGGCATCTGGTATTCAGTTGGTCACTTGCTTGAACTCGATCCTAAATTCCTGGCTATCGCCAATAAATTGCCGCTCATTGAAGGATTTCAGAAACAGCAGATTTATGACGTTGATCCGCCTGTGTCCGTGAAGCAAGGTGAAGTAATTGCCACCGCGGTCGGCTACGCGAAGACTCATAATGTTGTGGTTGATTTTGGCGTGTTGGATTTACGCCATAAAAATGGGGTAACCCTACGTCCGGAGTGGTCGAAGTATCAAAATGAACTCGATGAATATGGTGTGTGTTGGCTCGACTTATTATCCACAGAAGATAGGGATCATCTTCGCAGTCTATTCGGGAGTGGCGACTCAGTGACCGGCACAAAGAGCGATTACTGTCACTACCCAGAAAATAAGTAACGGTCACCTATTCAAAAACTTTCTTGAATAATCGTTTTCTGTGTATACTGAAACTGAGGTGTAAAATGAAAAAACGGCTTCTCTGGGGTGGTGGCGTGGTGATAGTCTTGGTAGTCGGACTATTAATTTTTAGCCATCTCCATTCAAAATCTTCAACGAACAAACAGTCGAGTTCATCCACCGATCTGGGCTACGACACTAATGCTTCAAAGCAATTAACCGGTGGTGCATGCAGTGGCACCGGCTCAGTTCCCATTATCCCTCCGATGAAGCTTGACCAAGTTAATTCGAT
>JBGPML010000058.1:0-4815 GCA_041486955.1 Patescibacteria group bacterium | reverse complement strand
TTTCTGACAGTCAGCCCAAGTTACATGACTTCCAATCGTCAAATGAAATTTTTCAGCTTCACCACGATTCATCTCAATTACGGTATCAGCAATTTGTTTGGGAGTATATGATGGGATGTTCGGGCCTTGTTCGGGTCCGAGGCTGGTTCTGTCAACTACCTGTTTATCGGATAGCCAAACAATGTCGAGCGGTATAAGAGTTCCTTTCATCCAGAATGGATAGATTCCTGGTTGGTCAAACAAAAATAACATCCCAGAATGTTCGGGTAATGTTCGGCGATGACTGAGTCCTACGATTCGCTTAGGAGTTGTATCAGCGATTTCAGCCGAAAAAGATGTGCCATTTGGCATTGTTATACTACGAGTATCACAATCAGATTGTCTTAACCGCGGCATAATTACGTAAAAAAGTAAGCCCAATCCGATAGCCGCTGCAAAAAGAGCGGTCCTAGGCTTCATTTTTTATCTGGTTCCTCGCTTTTTTTGTCAGCCTCAGTCTCGCTTGGTTTATAGCCTAAAAGATATCGTTCCGGGGCAGATTCAATGTCCAGAAATTTATCGGCCCATTCGACCAGACGAGATGAACAGCTCCGACTGAATGCGGCTACTTCGACTAAATTTCCTTCATTATTTTGTAAATATGAAACGAGTGGCGTAAAGTCACCGTCACCTGTCATAAGAACAACAACATCCACATGTTTCGCAATGGTAAGGGCATCAATGGCCATTCCAACGTCCCAGTCGGCCTTTTTAGCACCGCCAGCAAAAATCTGAATATCTTTAACTTTCAGCTCAAGCCCGGCCTTCTCAAGGGCATCAAAAAAAGCTTGCTCTTTAGGACCCTCCGCTCGTACGACGTAAGCAATAGCCCTGATGAGTTGGCGATTCCCAATCGAGTCTTGTAAGATTTGACTGAAGTTTACATTCGCACCGTAGAGGTTCTTGGCCGAATGATAGAGGTTCTGAACATCTAAAAAGGCGGCGACACGTTGTGATTGATATTCCATAAAACTCCTTGACCTATGTTGACATAAAAAACAGGTAATAAATAAACAGTATCATCAAAACAATTATGCCGATTAAGATAAACGTAACGGCTCTTGACCCGGTTTGTGCTGGCTTCGTCGGGGCGGGCATTTTAACCATCTCGACCGGTTTACTTACATCTTGAGGCTTGTCCTCGCTTTTTTGCGAAGTTGAATCAACCCGTTTTAATACGACGGGCGTTTCGCGTTCGGCCACCGGCTGAGGATTTTTTTTCGCTAAATCAAGTTGCTTTTTCATATGTTTTGAGATAACTCTACCACAAGTAGTAGCCCTCCTTATCCCATGCATTATAACGTACGGCTGATCTTTTAGCCAGCAAAATGTATTGTCTGTTTAATCTGTTTGGAAACCTATTCTTTGTCCTCTTCCCGAGAAATCTCTGGCATCGGTTCCCATGAGTCGCCTTTTTTATTTGAAGATTTAGATCCCGACCCCTCAGATAATTCACGGTCTGGTTCTAGAATGATTTTACCGCGTTTCATACTAATAATAACCTCGTCGCCTTTATCTAAATCGAGCTTGTTGAGCATCGACTTTGGTAATGTCACGCACAGGCTATAGTTGCTAAACTTAATTAAGCTTCGTTTATATTCTTTTCTCATCGCGCCTCCCCGTATATACTAAAGTGGCATATGTAACACATATACCATAGGCAGATCGAAATTGCAAAGTCACAACCTACAAGTCGGGTACGTATCAGGGATAAACACGTTTGGTTTCTTGGAGAAAGTTCGGGTTAATTGAATTTACGAATTACGCCTTTTACGCGCCCCTGAATAACCACTTTTTTGACTCGGATAGGTTTGTATTTTTTATTAGCTGGTTGCAAGCGAACGTGGTCTTTCTCTCGGTAGAATCGCTTTAAGGTCACATTATCTCGGTCGAGCAAAGCCACAACGATATCGCCATTCTTTGGTGTATCGCATGATTCAATGATGACGTAATCACCATTTAAAATGCCATCATCTATCATTGAATCGCCGTGCACTTTGAGGGCAAAAACTTTTTTACCAGCCATATCTCGTGGAATATCGATTGTCTCGCTCGTTCGAATTGCTTCAATCGGCAGTCCCGCGGCAATTGAGCCCAACAAAGGAATAGTGGCTTGGGCGAGTAGTTCGGCTTCGGTTGGGTCGGGCCGGAGAGGTGTTAAGGCCCGAACACCCGAAACATCATCCCGCAGATAGCCTTTGTCTTTCAAAGCATCAATGTGTTCGGCTACCGTTGCGGTGCTGGAAAGGGTAAAGTGTTCGGCTATTTCTCGGTAGCTCGGACTGTAGTCGTTTTCGGTTGTATACGACACGATGTAGTCGAGTATCTCCTGTTGGCGGGGCGTTGGCGGCTGCATGATCCTCCTTTTGTTCGGTATCGAAAGTGTACCACAAACTATAGTAATCGCGTCAATATGCTGACCGAACAAAGACCGACCATTCGGGTGTTCGGTAGTTTTGTTCGGGTTTGATTTGGAGGTAGCTATAGAATGAGAAAAGTTTGACAGCAGAATAATATTTTACTATTATAAGACCGGAAAAATGGTTGATCTTGCGGTGCTTCCAAGCCTACTGAGTCCCCCTTCTCAGTTTTGGAAGCGCCACTAGGGCAACCACTTTTTTGTAACAAATTATGGAATTATTTTTTAATTAAAGTGAGTGCTTGTTCGGGTGATACTAAATCTTGTTTGCCAGTTTCGAGATTCTTGACGGTAAGTTTTTGTTCGGTTACTTCATTCTGGCCTATAACCACGGCAAAACGGCACTGTTTAGTATCCGCAAACTTTAATCCTTTGCCAACGTTACCTTTGGCTTCATAGGTTAAAACAGCCAGCCCAGTTTGGCGAAATGTTTCGGCTATTGTTTGGGTAAATGCCAGGGCCTCATCGTTAATGGCAATGATACAAATATTAGCCGGTGGCGCATAGGCTGGTAAAAGCCCTTTTTCTTGCAAATAATTTAAAAGAACCATATCACCCATACCAAAACCGATTCCACTCAATGGTTTACCACCTAATTGTTCGACTAGGTTTCCATATCTCCCTCCCCCAAGCAATGCACGATACTTTTTCTCACGATCACTGACTTCGAATACAATTCCAGTGTAGTAGGTAAATCCACGAACTATGGCTACATTTGGTTGGATCCAACTATCAAGTTCTTGAGCTTTCAATCGACTGATAATTTCTTTCATACGGTCTGACATTGTGTTAGTTGATTGCGTAATCATCGTTTCAATAGTTTGGTGATCAATCTCCAATGACTTCGCATATTCAGCCCGTTCGTTCGGATCGAGCTTATCCCGTTTATCAAGATATTTAAAAACTTTGCTGAAGGTATTTTCTGATAGACCTAACGCCGCAAGCTGATCGTTGATAAATTGTCGGTCATTAAGTTCAATGACGATATCATCACGTGTTAATCCAAGATTGGATAAAAATCGAATTATAATTTCTAAAATCTCGACCTCAGCTTGAACTGAATCGTTTCCAAGAATATCGCAATTCCACTGATAAAATTCCCGCCCTCGGCCTTTCTGCGGCCGTTCGTAGCGCCAAAACCGACCGAATGACCATAACCTGGCTGGAAACGCCATCGATCCTTGATTGGCCGCAATCATCCGGGCTAATGTAGGGGTGAGCTCGGGACGAAGGGCAATTTTTTCTCCACCGCGGTCTTCGAATACAAAAGCCTGTTCGGTGACAATTTCATCGCTGCTTTTCGCGGCATACAATTCAAATGGCTCAAGAGCTGGACCTTCAAATTCTTCATAACCAAATAAATTGCAGACTTCGGCAATTTTATTGCGGAGATAATTTATCTTGAATTGATCTTCGGGATAAAAATCACGAAACCCACGGAGTGATTGGATATTCATTGAATTCATGATGTTAGTATACGTTAATTGACTTGAGAGAAAAAGAATCACGCCCCGCATCTCCACCGGCTGGCGGATGACGCAGGGCGTTGGGGTCAGTCAGCGAGGAAGATGATCGGTTGATTCCGGTTGGTGAAACCGATCAACCAGTAGTCGCTAATCCAGGTCAGATTGAGCAACTCAACCACGGCCAACATTTGGGCTGCTTCGCCGATCAAGAACGACCAGCACATCAAATCAAATAATGGATCAGCGGTAAGCCAAGCTGCCCCCATCGGTGTGTCGCTTTTGAAGGCGATTCCGCTTTTCGCCATGAGGCTGTGAATCGGCTGCCAAAACCCGTAAACTGGTTCGTCTTCCCAGGCTGCTGATAGATCCGCGTAGCCCGACGTTCGTTTACGTCGCTCAAGTTCTAGGAGGCGCCAGGTCCTCGCCATATAGGCTTCAATCGTGCTGGCGGTTACCTCACTCGCGTGACAATATACCACCGTCCTATTATTCACGTCAGTCGCCAGCGAGGTGGCGATCGTCGATACCTCTTGTTCCCGAGCTGGGACTAACCGCTCAACAGTATGATACGGATTCTGCATCGCCAGGGCCAGTTGATCCAGACAATCAATGAGAGTAGTCCTGGCTGCTTCGCTGACGGTTCCTCGCTTGCGAATATCAAGCCAGTCCTTAAACCCTTGGATGGCTCCTTGTGTCCTTGTGGTATTTGACATGATTCCCCTCATCTATCACGCAGTGTCGATGATCAAAGTTACCAGCTTCCGCCTCCGCCCCCTCCGCCTCCACCACCGGAGAACCCTCCGCCCCCTCCACCAGAGCTCGAAGGGCTGGATGACAAACTTGCTCCTATGGCTGAAGATACACTATTCATCGATTGAGTAAATGATCCCG
>JBGPML010000057.1:0-4846 GCA_041486955.1 Patescibacteria group bacterium | reverse complement strand
GCGGGAAAGATTGTCTTGAGCTTTTCAAACTGGGTCGTTACCGCCTTTTTTTCCTCAATCTCTTCAAACAATTGATTGAAAACATTGGCTTCATCATCTTTGGCTGGAACGATAGTTGGGCAAACGACATAGACTTGATCGCCCGAACGGATATGATCGCCAATAAACTCATAGGCTTTGCTCCGATTATGCTCTTCAACTACTCGTGTGACGACCGGCTTGCGTCCTGACGGCTTATGCTTAATGGTCGATAGTTTCAGATCACCATAAAGAACGAGAGCCATAGTACGAGGGATCGGAGTCGCGGTCATACTCAGTAAATGAATCGGCCGGCCAGAAAAGAGACGTAATTGCGCCCGTTGTTTTACGCCGAAACGGTGCTGTTCGTCGATTATGAGTAATCCTAAATTCTGAAAATTAACTTTTTCAGACAATAACGCATGGGTACCGATAATGATTGGCTGTTGCATTATTTCGTCGCTCGAGGCTTTTCTTTCATCATTGTTCAATGCAATCATGTGGTTTGTACGAGTCCAAAGTCCAATGCCGAGCCTACCCATGGCGGGGCCGAGTAATTTCTGGGCAGTGGCAAAGTGTTGTTGAGCTAAAAGTTCGGTTGGGGCGAGCCAGACAACCTGTTTGTTTGAAGCGATGGCTTGAAGTGTTGCCGCTAACCCCACCACCGTTTTACCGGATCCGACATCACCTTGGACTAATCGATTCATTGGTTTTGACTCTGCGAGATCGGTTAATATTTCGTCAATTGTTGTTTTTTGATCAGTAGTTAAGTCAAACGGTAAGGTTTTGTACCACTTCTTGACCAAACTTTTGTCGGTTGAAAGGGCCTCGGTTTGCTCTTCGGCCCGTTCTTGCTTGGCAATGAGCGACGGAACCATTAACATTAGCAGCTCATCAAAACCTAACCGCAAACGGGCCTCGTTGATTTGGGCTATTGTTTGCGGGAAATGCATATACTGTACGGCTTGAGCTAAGGAAATAATTCCTCGATCAGTGCGAATAGATTCGGGAATGTAATCGGGCAAGGTGGTGGCGGTTGATTGTAGCTGTTGCATGAGCGTTCGGGTTTTATTTGACGCTAAGCCACCAATCGTGGGGTAAACCGGGATAATTGATGGCTCAGTTATAAATTTTGGCGACATAATCATGGCATTTTCCGCTCGCCAGCCCTGCAATTTACCGTAAATCAAAAATTCTTTGTCGGCCTTAATTTTTTCTTTTAAGTAACGAGCATGAAACCACATCACATCAACTGAACCGGAAATATCGGCCACGGTTGCTTTCAAATAAGGTACACGAGTTCTCTGACTTATTCCTTCCTTCGTCATGACGACTTTGACTTGGAGTAGCGCGCTCATTCCCACTCGCAAATCTTTAATTAAACAGACTTCTGTGGCATTAATCCACGCCCGTGGAAAAAAATAGAGTAAGTCCTCGACGGTATGAATGCCATTTTTTTCAAATATGTCCGTTGTCTTTGGCCCCATCCCTTTCAGACGAGTAATTGAATTATTCAATTCCATTAAATATTCCTTCGGAAACAGCTAAGCTTATGATTCGAATATAAGTCAAGACGAAGATGAGGAACAAACTGAGGCGTATCGATTATACGTTGAAGGAGTATCGGAATCTTCAACGCAGAATTATGTCGAATCATGAGCTTAATGCGCGAGATGACGCAATATCCACGTCACTCGCTCATTGGTAGTAGTTAATGAGGCCGGAATTTTGGGTAACACTTGGGCAATTTCGGCTGGACTATAGCCAAGCGACTGCAAGGCTTCGACCGTATCTGGATCTGCCAATGAATCGGGCATCTCAGTTGCGGTGACCGCTTTATCCTTGAGTTCTAAAATAATTTTATCGGCCAGTTTTTTACCAATCCCAGGGACAAGACTGACCTTCGTGCTATCGGCAGCGCGAATAATTGACTGTAATTCCTGCGGCTGATAAAAACTTAAGATCGCTAAGGCCGCTTTGGGTCCGACGCCAGAAACTTTGCGTAACAGTTCAAATGTATCTCGTTCGTCGGTCGTCGTAAAACCAAATAAATCATGCGCATCCTCGCGGATTGATTCAGAGATATGAAATTCAGCATCTTGCCCAATGACTGTGGCGGCAATTGCGGTGGCTGTGGCCAGTAGATCATAACCAGTCCCACTCACATCCACTATTATTGCGTTGCGTTCTTTGTTGATAATGGTGCCACGTAAATAACGGATCATTTTGTGCTTATGTTACTCGAGTATTCATGAGATGAAATCCAGTAATGCCAATGGCCAGCGCATCAACTGCGTCATCGATTTTATGCATATCTTGGAGTCCTAATTGAAGCTTAATCATTTGTTTAACTTGTGATTTATCAGCTCGACCGTAGCCGCAAACCGACATTTTTACCTGAAGCGGGGAACAGTCCTGGATTAATATGCCACGTTTAGCGGCGGATAGAACAATCACGCCCCTGGCTTCGGCAACTTGCATGGCGGTCGTTATGTTACGGTTGAATATGAGGGTTTCTACGGCAACTAGCTGCGGTTTGTGATCGTCGAGTAGCTGACCTAATTCTTGCTCTATTTCAACGAGTCGTTCTGGAATCGGCATGGTACTTGGATACTCTAATACTCCATACGTCACCACCTGCGGTTTAATCTGTTCAAACCGCAGAACGGAGTAACCACACCGCCCAGTGCCAGGGTCAATACCAATTACGGTGATAGAGCCTCCTTTATTTTGTTTCGTTCTAGGGGTATAATACCATACGATCGAACCTGCGACGATGCGACAAGAAGGGGGATGACGTGAAGAGGTTCATTAGTTATGCGTTCGTATTGGCTATCGTGCTGTCATGCGGAGCAGCTCCGCGACGAGGAAAGAATCAAACGGCGCAACCTAAAACGCCAAAGGTTGTGACTACGGAGTTGCAGGAGACGTATGACAGACTTGCAACTTTAACTGAAGGGATGTGGAGTGGGTACCTCCTTCCCAAAGCGGTCGCGGTGTATGGTAAGGAAAGGGCCCGTGATTGTAACTATGCAGTAGTGTTGATTTCGCCCAAGCCGGACGCGAGCCAAGTGGTACGCTTTCCACAGGTCGTTACTCTCGGTCTTTGGGCTACAACCAAAGGAGGAACGCTCCACCTTATACGTGTGAGCGAAAACCACGGCTGGGCAATTCGACGTGAGACAAAAGAGGCTGCGTGGCGCGTCAGCAGCGTCACGATCAATGGCCCCTCGAATGAGATCTCACCCGCGTTTGCAACCATCCAGGATGTCAAACCATTGCTGTCTCTGCTCGATATAGACGACAAGAAAATAGAGGTCAGCCTGGGGCCAATGTTCAAAATGGAATGACATCCTATGGTACCATTTCGACTCGCGGTCGGGTTCTCCCGACCGCGTTTTAATGTAATCTTTTTCTAACTGCCTGAACGTGCTTATATAACAGTACAAAGCGAAAAGCGGACGATTTGGAAAGGGGGTACGAGATGTTTCGCGTTTGGATGTTGATGATTATCTTGAGTCTCAGTGTTTCGGCAGTGTCAGCTCAAGCTAAAGATGAACAGCCCATACCAATTCCTTCTGTCCAAACTATGAGTGACGAACTTGCCAAGCGATTGGAGCCTGTTTGGACGGATTTCATGGGGCCTCTGCTTGAAACAATCATGTTGCCTCCAGAGCTGCGACCTAATTCTGGATCGCTCATGATTGTGCCACCATCGTCACAATTCCCGGTGATTTATCAAGTTGCTCGAGACACAGTGTCGTACGCCGACAAAATGCTCGACATCTATGTGATCCGGGTCAGTGATAGTCAGGCTTGGGGGATTGCCAAACAGAATGACCAGTGGCGTATACATCCAGCAACAGTCAATAAAGACGGTGAAATAACCGTCAAGATGGATCAAGGTGTCAAACAGTCCGATCTTGTGACGCTGTATGACCGGTTTGTGCCCGGGATAAACAATACCGACACAGTTTTTGCCCGACGGTTCAAACGGGTCATCATCAAACTTACGCCTAACTCAATATAGGCGTGTTGTCGGCAATTTAGAGCGGCAGTCGTACCCGGCTGCCGCTTCTTCTTTACTAAAGAGGTTTAAATTTGCATTTCACTGCGTTATTATTTCCGTTTCTCGTTCAACGTACCGTCAAGTACATTTCACTCATTACTCAATAATGCCTTGTGAAAGTCTAAATTGAAACCTCTTTTATATCGAAGTTACTATATACGGAACTGACGTCGTCCAGCTCTTCGAGTTGTTCCATTAAGGTCATGAGGGTTTGTGCTGTTTTAGGGTCTTCGATCATGACGGTATTAATCGGTTCTTGGCTTAATTCCACATTTTCAACCGTTAGTCCCGCTTCTTCCAACGTTTTGGCGACCATTGCGGTTTCTTTGGGCGGTGTGAAAACCGCGAATGATCCGTTTGCATCAGCAGTATAGTCATCAGCACCGCTCTCAATAATCGCGAGTTCTGTTGATTCTATATCATCACCTTTGACAGTCATGATTCCCCGCGGGTGAAACAGATAGCCAACCGCCCCACTTTCAGCTAATTTAGCCCCATATTTATGTAAAATTGCTTTAATGCTCGAGATCGCCCTATTACGATTGTCTGTGTTAACATCAATCAATATCGCAGCGCCTCCTGGAGCATAAGCCTCATAGGTAATATTTTCTAACGTTATCCCACCGAGTTCGCCGGTCCCGCGTTTAACGGCCCGATCAATATTGTCTTTCGGCATATTGGCTTCGCGCGCTTTTTCTATGGCGAGACGCAGTTTAAAGTTAGCGGAGGCGTCTCCTCCGCCGTCGCGGGCCGCAATGG
>JBGPML010000056.1:0-5158 GCA_041486955.1 Patescibacteria group bacterium | reverse complement strand
CTGAATCATTAATGACCCGATTAGCAAAGCTGTGGAAGGTATATATCCCAACTCCGTAACCGGCAACGCCAATAAGCGAAACAAGTCGCTCTCGCATGGCTGCCACGCCACTTTCTGTAAACGTGAGAGCTAAAATATTCCTGGGTGCCACATCACTTCGCTGCAAAATCTCGGCAATCCGAAAGGCTAACACTTGGGTTTTGCCTGTCCCCGGTCCCGCCAACACCATAACTGGTCCTTCAATAGTTTCTACAGCCAGACGTTGTTCAGGGTTGAGCTTGGATTTCTCGCGTTTATAATTTTTGAGCAATTCGTCTTGGTTCATCATTAGGAACTATTGCACAAATGCTCTGTTTTGAGAAGGTATTAACGACAAAGCAGCCCGGCTGGGCTGCTATTTTTTCTTCCTTTTTGGATTGATGATCTTAGTCGGTTCGGCCCCCAATTTCCTAATAAACGCCAGGATTTCGGCCTCGATTGAGACAATAGGCGGTACAGGGTCGAGCAGCCCGATCGGGATGGAACATCGCCCCTTTTCAAGCCCTCGGATGTCATCCCAGGCGGAGAGGCTGATACCGTTTGGTGGCTCAGTTTCACGCCCCAAACATAGATAAATGGTAAATTCCCATATCGGCCCCGTTTTGCCTTTGCGTCGGCGGCTGACTTCATCCTCCAAGACCAACCTGGTCATGGCCAAATGGAAGTTTTCGAGAGCTTTTTCCGTTTTAGCCCAGCACACACGCCACCACTCCTGCTGGAACATAGTCTCGCTCAATGTGCCATCCGCCGGTGTTCCACTTTGCATCGGCTTGAAACGTATCTTCACTGCTCCGAGGTTTGCGTGGCAAAACGACATTTCGTATTGCGGTTCAGGCGATCTTATCCATCGCCAATCGTAGTAGACACTCGCCGCATACCTTTTTTCGGACGGTTTTCGGACTGACACGGTAACATCCCAATACCGAGGTGCGGGCATTCGGATTCCTCCCTTTCCAGACCGTCAGTTTGTTGGATAGATTATACACAACTTTAACCATTTCTTCAAGAATGAGATTGCCATTGGCTTTTTTGATCATTCTTTTTGTGATAGAGTGAACCGGTCCTGTGGCGTAGTGACAATTGGGTCATTTTGCAGGACAGGAGGTAAGATGTTGCCCCTGAGACATGTTGAGATGAAGTTAGACATCAGGGAAGACAGGGTTGTTGTAAGGCTTCCGTTACCAGAACCATTCGACGGGCTGACCGAATCCGGCGAATACGGGCCAGATGGGTTCGTTCAAGGCAAGATTGGAAATGAACCTCTCTCGTCTGGTCTGGAAGAAGTCTTACGACTCGACTGGGAAATGCGACAATGTCTCTTTTGCTTGGCTTCGACCCAACTCATAAGCGTGACGTTTACGCTTGAGGCCGGTGCCCGCGAGCTTGTTGTCGACCTTCCGGGATACATTATTCCAGAAGACTTCTCAGAAGACGATGTCCGGCAGGATATCGCTACCTATCTTCAGATGGAAGAAGATTTAATCTCAGTCTGACATCAGGGGATACAAAGGTTACTGTCGTATCTTGGCCGTTCACCTTCCGCCGGCTGGCGAATGTGGACGGTTTTTTCTTGCTGTTTATGCCTGTTCCTTCTATAATAATAGTATGAAAATTGTTCTCATTATTCTTTTAGTCATTATCCTCATTTTCGTCGTTTTTGGTTGGATTCGAACGTATAAAACTCAGCATAGCGTGAATCAAAAAAACTTTTTGGCAGGAACCGTACCTTCACCTTTACCTGACGGGGCATATAACGGAACAGTTACTGGACTCAAGACCAACTGGCGAGGGAAAACTTTCGATACAACCCACAGCGCTGGCAAGAATAACTTTATTGATCCTCAATCCAGCGAAATCGTCCAAAGATATCCATTCAAAACTTACACTGCAAAAGGACTGCGCGATAAATCAGTCGAAGTCGAGCGAATCGATTACAATATCGCTGGCAATCCTTGGTGGCTAAAGTTTATTCTTGATGAAATTGTTCAAACTGCGCCAGATACATATTTAGGAAAAATTCATATTCGAATTATTCCTGGTATTTCATTTGCTGTTGGCTATTTTCATTTAACCAAGTAACTACTTTATTGATCCGATCGGGATAGTCATTGATAATATTGGTGCCGTGGAGATCTTCTGGGTAAATGTCGATCTGTTTTTGGGAGGTTACAAGCGTATTAAAGAGAATTTGCGCTTCTCTCGGTAATTGGGGACTCCGTTTTTCTTCGGCAGCAACGATATAACATGATTGGTTATAGTCCAAATGTTTAGCTGATGGTATTGTTTCAATCCCATGATATTCCAAACCAGGAGAAAGCAGCACTGATGATGCGATCTTGTATTTGGCTTGCATGACGAGCGATATATTAGCTCCAATACTCGCACCAACTAAGGCGTCAATTTTGCCCATTTTTAACATCTCTTCATACAACGCCTCAGCATCAATTAAGTACTTTTGATGTTCATCCTCATCAAAATTGTGCCAATCTAGTGTCCTGTTTTCTGTACTTTCACCATGTCCGCGAAAATCAATTGCCGCCGCAAGCCAACTGACCTTTTCCAACTCCTGCATCAACGGGATATAACTCTCTTTAGTCGCAGGCATCATATGAAAGCATATAACTGTCTTTGCAATGGATGACGGTGAGTTATGGATACCGTGAATCGTCACTCCATCTGGTGTTTTATAACTGAATTTTTCCATGACCTTATACTAGCACAAAAGTATAAATATATGGCTAAAATACAATCACACGGAGAAATTATTATTTCGCTTGGCTGTAAATCGGATGCTTCTGTTTGAATTCATCAGAGTCGATAAACCCGGTAACCACAAATTCCCGTGTGGCATTCTTTTCGAGAAGGTTTACCCAATGCCCCAATCCGCCCGGGTCGTATTCGCGCTGGAGAAGCTTTTGATACAAGAAGATGACAAAGTCATAATTCGACAACGAACTTATTTTGTTATTCGTTTGAAACTCAGATGATTGGTAAAATTTGAGTGGTAATTGGCTCACGGCCACTTGTCCGGAGTTAACCAAACCGGTCCAGCCACCAAGTCCAGGAGCATCGGCTTCCCGACACAGCATGAGCTGATAGGTGTATTTAATCGCATTCTCTTTCGTCGCAGGCAAATTCTTGACCGAATCCAGCGAACATTTTCCATCCGTCGTTGTAGAAGGGTTTGAGGTCGGTGAAGTGGACGGTGAACTTGATGGAGTCGGCGTGACAACGGCCGTGTCACTACTCAGCACTGATCCTGGCAGCTGAGTTAAGGTATAGTTCAGCTCCTGATCGAGTCTATTGATTACCATTACCGCTCCTTCATCATCGTTGGCTTGATACATCAGTGAAGAGTCAACACCATCGAAGTAGATTGGGAATCGCCCAACTTCTTCGGTTGTAATGATATATCGACCATCCGCATCTGAGACAGCAGATTGGGTTCCAAGTCGGACCAAGATGTTGCTGAGGGGTCTACCGCTTGAATCCCGTAATATGCCCCAAATCACGGCATTCGTTTTCGTGTCTCCGCTTAACTCATCGGCCGATGGTCGGATGACGGAAACCGCAAAGTAAACGGCCACGGCTGTTAAAAAGAGAGCGGCGATGGCTGTCACGATTTTTGCTCTCGGAGACATCAAATACCATCGAAACATTTTGCTTTTCCTTCTTGGCTAATATTGGCCATCTGTCCAATCACTTTTTGGAAATCGGGCGGATAGGCTTGGAGCTTTTGCTTGAATTCAGGTTTGAAATTGTAGCAAATGTTAAACAAAGAGGCGTAGGTTTCGTACATGTTGGCAGATGGATGCCCGGCTGTCGGGTCTGAACCTTTATAGGTCCCTTCCTTCAGAATGGTATCAAACAGGGTCGGATTATTCTTCAATGCATTGCGGAGCGTGACGAAATCTTTTTGAGACGAGCGAGAATTGGCTGGGACGCATCTTCCGGCATAAAAGTCGACAATATGCCCAGACTCATGGGCCACCATTAAGTAGGCATAATATTCTGGCATCTGGGTAATGTATTGGCTGGATACGAAGAGGGTGTCGGTGTTTTTCGGCCCGTCGCCTTCATCAATTGCCTGAGGTGGGCAGACAGCAGGATTGCCAGCCGGAATGGAATAAAAAGCATTAGTGACTGAACTCGATTCAACCACAATCTGCGATGGCATACTGGGAATGTTATACTCGGTCTTAAAACGGGCAGTCCACCCGACTATCTTTTGCAGACGATCTTGAAAGGCAGGTGAGTCAGCATCCGAAACAACATCGCCACAAACCCAAACGTCGTTAAAGCCGAAGGAAGGATAGTTCTTACAATTAGTTTTTGTCCTACGAATCGGGACAAAAATACTGCTATCATTAGCGATATTGAAGGTAATTTCGTTGGTCTTATAGCCTGATTTATTGGCTTGGAAGGTATACTGTCCTTTGGGGATATTATTGAGCAGGGCATAGGCCGAGGCATTATTATTCTTTACTTCGGCATAGAGTTTTTTGTCAGGATAGGTGTATACCTTGTAGGTCACATCTTTCAGTCGTTTATTACTGTAGAGATCACTCGTAATATTGTATTCACTCGAAAATAGGATTAATTTATATGATTTCTTGGGAGAAACTTTGAGGTTTTTTTTCTGATTTTCACCGGCGTTGAGGGCAAAGGTGACTTTTTCGGTCGATGGCGCGGAAGACCCGACGTTCAAGACTTTAATATCATAGGTACCTTTGGGAATGTCGTTGATGCGATACTTTCCATTCTTATCTGTCACATCTAGTTTGATAGTTCTCGAGCCATCGGTAACGGCAATGGGCACATCTCGAAGCGTTTTATTTTGTTCATCAGTTAAGATTCCCTGCAAAACATTGGGATCCAAGTTCGTCTCTTTGGCTTCGATGCCATAAACCTTAATATCTGAAATTAAGCCGGCTACAGGATTACTATTCGGAGCAATAGCCTGGGTTAAGACAATATAATCGGCCATAAAGGGTTGGGCGCTGATGATATAACTGCGCGAGACACCATCGGCATTGAGCCCAATCTTATCTAATGAGCCAATATAGCACGAATAACTAGATGATTTTTCCGGTATCAAGCTGCCAAAACCCGTGTAGAG
>JBGPML010000055.1:0-5181 GCA_041486955.1 Patescibacteria group bacterium | reverse complement strand
GGTTGGCGAAGGCCTCTTCTTTGCTGGTTTAAATCACGTGGCAATTAAAATCGTCGGTTCATTTAACGAAGACAGATTGATTACCACCAACCCGCAACAGTTGCTCGATATAGAAGGGGGCCAGTCGCAGGAATTGCTCGAGGCCAACGCGACTGCTGCCGAACAGGCTTTCGCTGAATCGGAGGCAGAGGTTCCCGGTACTCCGGCTCCAGCGGAAAAAGCGGAGATTCCACCGCAAGATGTCGGCCAAGCTCCTCCGCAATCATCCGATGGATCTCCACCTGCGGCTCCACCACCGCAAGCCGGTTAGCTGGAAATCTTCAGGTAATATGCAACCAAATACGCCAAAACAAGGTCCTAATTGGCCGTTGATCGCCTTTATCGCAGGGGTGTCATTACCGGTAATTATGTCCATAATTTTTGTGATCTTTGGGATTTATTATTCGAACCTGTCATTTCACTCCAAAGGTGAAAACCTGCATAATTCTGGTCTAGCTGGGACATCGAATTCCGGCGGAGGGTCAACAACGGACTGTTCCGGTGTTGCTTCTGTACCAGCTGAATATTTACCCTATGTTAAGAAAGCCGCTGATTCATGGATGGGGGGCGACCAAGCCGCTCTAATTGCCGTAATACAGCATGAATCAGGCTGGCGCCCAAATGCCAAGAATTCAACTAGTTCAGCATCTGGATTGGGTCAGTTTTTGACCAGTACCGCGGGAGGGGGAGGATTCCCTGAATTTACTGGTGGAGATGATCAACACGGAACCGTTTGGCCGGCAGGAACGGTATATCAAGACCCGCAGAACCACCCTGATGATGCTCGGTTTGAAGCCAAACGAGCGATTTTCGCCGCGGCCCATTATCTTGGCCGGTTGATGGAATTACCGAAAAACCACGGCGACATCGGGTTGACTTATTTTAACAATTATCATGGTGGCGGAAGTTTCGCGGTTGGTTCTCGGCCTTATGAGGAAGGGCTCAAAGGCAAACAGGATGTTGAACGGATTTATAATGCACTTAAGAACGGAAATGGATGCAAAGAAGTCGCATCGACCAGTGGTGGTTCCGGAAGCTCTTCTTCGTCTGATACAAGCGGGCCTGTCACACTAATATGCGATAAAGGGGGTGGAGGCAGCATCCCGTCGAAAATCGCTGCCTGTGCAAAGCACATTTCCGAACTCTCACCCGAAGATCCTGCCAGGAAAAATTCAACCTTTTTTGCAGCTGATCCGCCAAATGCCTGTGCCTCGTTCGTTTCGACCGTGTTACAGCAAGTTGGGGCTTTTCCCTCGACCTGTTTTACACGAGCTGCTCCGGCTCTGGCGACATTACTTCCACAACGAGGTGCAGTCCAGGTGGTGGCTAATTATACCGATCGAGCCCAAGCTGTTAACACACTTAGTCCTGGAGATATAGTCTTATTCTTCGAAACGCCAAACCGAATTCATCACAGTGGCGTCTACATTGGCAGCTGTAGTGCCGGTAGTCATTGTTTTGTTGCCATTAGCTCGAGCAAAGGTATTGTCAGGGCCCAGGAATTGATGACATATGCTTCTTACGATCACTTAGCCGCCTATCGTTTCAGATAGCCTAAAAATGTATGATAAAAAAAATATGATAAAATTTTCTGATTTATCGTTTCCACCTCGGGTTCTCGCCCTTATTATTGGAATTGTGCTCATCGGGCTTACCCTTTATCTAACCTATGTCTATGTTTATGGTTCAGTGACTGTCGATAGTCCTCAACCTAATGCGTATGCATCAACCGAGAAAGATCCTGCGCCTTTGCCTCTCCCACATACTTTTCGACTTAAACCTGGCAAACCGAGGATTGATATTACGGCAGCTGGCTATATAAAACGCTCCCAGAAAATAACTATTTATCCATTTTGGCATCGGAAAGTTTCAGTTACTTTAGCGCCTGACTATTCGTTTGAAACTCCACATTTCAAGATTACCTGGCAAGACCTGGAACAATCTTACTTAATCGTCCCAGTGATTGATATTCCGCCGCAAACATCTCCGGAAAGTGAAGTTGCGGCCCAATGGACGACATATAGCAAGTTCGCTGATGAAGCTTTGGGCTATATCAAACAGCAAGGCGGCGATCCGAAATCCTTACCGATTGAATGGTGGGGACAAGAATGGTGGCCAAAAGGTAAATCAATCCCCATTAACTGATTGCTCTTGCCGTGCTAGCAGGTATGCTATGATTGTATAGATCTATAGGAGGGAAGTTGTCTCGACGTATCGGCATAATCTTAATAGCAATTTTAGGGATTGCTCTTATTGGCGGGCTAGGTTATTTTGGCTATCGCTATATTAGTAGTGGTTCAGGCACGATTACGGTTTGGACTATTAAGGGGAACGAAGATGCTGTCAAACAGGTGGCAACTGTTTTTAACAAATCGCATCGAGGTTACAAAATAAATATTGTTCCTGTGGCTGAGAGCGATTATGAAATGAAAGCATTGTATGTTTTAGCAGCCCAAAAAGGATCGAAAGATTATCCTGCTCCAGATGTTTGGATCATGCCCAACGAGTGGATGGAACAGCATCGTAATAAACTTGTGCCAGCCCCGGAGAAGTCACTCGATTCTGCCATCCAAAACTTTAAGATTAAACGAGCAAAAGGAGAAGCCGCTCCGCAATTTCCAGCCAAAGGGCGGACAAACATTCAGGTAATCGAACAAGATTATGCTCCGATTGCCAAAAGCGACTTAATTAATGGAGACAAAGTATGGGGTGTTCCGCTGAACATGGATACCCTTGCCCTTTATTACGATAAATCCAAAGTCTCCGCGCCACCAAAAACTTGGACAGAAGTTGTAAATCTGACAAAAAAATTAACCAATCGCAGCGATAGCACGATCAACCAGTCGGCCATTGCTTTGGGCGATAATCAATCGATCAACCACTTTGCCGATATTATGTCGATTCTCATGCTGCAATCAGGCACAAAGATGGTTGACGAGAACAGTAAAGTCGCCACATTCAATGGAGATGGCTCCGGCACTGCTTCCGGGGTGAAAGCTTTGGATTTTTACACCAGTTTTTCTAAACCTGGACGGGAAACCTACTCGTGGAACCGCTCGCTCGGTCAGTCTCTGAAAGCTTTGAAAGATGGCAAAACAACCATGGCATTGGGCTATTTGAACGATGTTTCAACATTAGGATCGCTTGAAAAATCTCGCATCGCAGTTGCTCCCTTGCCGCAGACAGACACAAATAATCCACAAACGTATGGCCGCTATCTCGTGGCCACAGTCACCAAGCAGGCTCAATCGGCCACGAATGAAAAAAAGGTTACCGCAGCGTGGGATTTTGTCAGTCTCTTTGCCAATCCGGACGTTAGCCAACAATATGCTGAGAAACAGCATGTTACGCCAGCGAGAACTGATGTCGCCAAGCGGGTAACGTTATCGACTGTCTACAAACCATTCCTCGACCAGGTCGGCCTTGCGATCGACTGGCAGAAGACTGAAGTTCAGGTAGCTGATGGAGCGATTAACGATGCCATCGATCTCGTCCTCAAAGACAATGCTACTCCACCGGTCGCGCTTAATACTAGTTCGAAAAATTACACAGCTTTTCTGCAAACTGATACGGGCATTGTTACTGATCCAGGAGTAATTACTCTATGGCAATCAAGCGATGATGCCACTGATTTTAAGCCGATTATCGATAATTTCTTACAAGATAATAGTGACGTCAAACGAGTGGCTTTATCTAAACACACTTCCGCCAGATATGAATGGGAACTTTTGAGTGCGATGGCGGCTCATGCTGGTCCAGATATCGCCATTATTCAAAATGACCATATGCGTCGTTATGCGGCGACGTTACAGGCTTTTCCAAAGGGCACGCTCAATCCAGCCCAACAACGGGCTGATGATTTACTAGCATTACAGAAACTCTATAATCCACCGGTTTATACCGACAATGTCTTTGATGGAAAAATCTACGGAGTGCCGGCTAACTTTGAAACATTGATGCTAGCCGTCAATTACGATGTTTATACAAAGCGTTCGAACGAGGAGCTAGAAAAACGAGGCTCGGAGTTTACTAAAAATGAAAACAAATTTACTGATGGCCCAATGTTATGGGATGACTTAAAAGAATTATCCCGTCTTGCGACCAAGCGTGATGGTGCAACGTTAACTTTGCCATATATTGCGATTGGCACTGGAAACAATGTGGCTCATGCCGCCGATCTGTATGCGGTTCTCGTCAAACAGTTCGGCGGAACGTTAACTGACCCCGATCGAAATGTGTCGGGCATCAATTTGCCATTCTCCAGCCAGAACACGACTGTGGCGGGTAAAGAAGCTGAAGATCTTCTCAAGAGCTTTACTCAACCGCAAAATAATTTTTACACCTGGAATTCAAGTCAGCCCAATTCATTAGAGGCATTGGCTGATGGTAAAGTCATGGCTGCATTTATTTATCCTCGCGATGTCCAAATAATTAAGGACCGAAACCCGAAGGTTCAGCTGAGAGGATTTAGCCTTCCCCAGGTTAAGAATAATACTGATCCAGTTGATTTTGCTTCCTATTTTAGTATGACAGTTCCACTCGCTAGTGCGAAAAGCCCCATGGCTTTCAAATTTATCTCTAGCTCTTTGAAGCAGAGTCAATCGGCTTTTACTGAAGGAAGTAAATTTATTTCTCCCAGGAAACCAGATCCAGTCAAAACAATAGATCGACTCGATTCAGGAAATCCGCAATCATTTCAGGGGGCAACCGCGACATCATATTATAAAGGTTATTATCCTGAGGCAATTGATGCGATAGTAACAAATCTCATGGAAGGTAAAGTGAATCTCGATCAAGCGGCAGACCAAATGAGTCAATCGCTTAAGAAGAGGATTCTATAGGATGAACCGATTTTCACGCTTCATTGTCTGGGTAATAGCTGTTATCAGTCTTGCCGTCCCGACATTATCGCTCGCGCAACAAAATACTGGTGGCGCTCTCTTCCGTTCGCCAAATGTGACCGTCAGTGGTCAACCGATTGCTAAACCGTCAATTGGATTGCCGAATCTCTCTCAATTATTTGGCGAGAATACATCATTGCAAAACATATTAGATTTTGTTGTCCGAACCCTTCTGCTAATCGGCGGCATTGCCGCCTTCTTTTTCGCGTTTTATGGCGGAATAAAATATATTACCGCCGGT
>JBGPML010000054.1:0-5267 GCA_041486955.1 Patescibacteria group bacterium | reverse complement strand
GTATTGCACGATGCCGGGCGTATCGAAAAATCTGTTTATGAAGCAATTGTCAATCGAATTAAAGTTTTAGGTCATATCCGAACCGATAAACATTTTGATGCGTTAGACGGCACGATTCATTGGGAAAAGAAAGACGCGATTGTCGATATGCGTATTTCGATTGTGCCGTTACTCGATGGTGAGAAGATCGTGATTAGACTCCTTTCGAGCTACGTCAAAGGCTTATCTCTCTCTGATTTAGGCCTATCGACACAGGATCAAGAAACCGTCTCAGCGACAGCCAAAAAACCGTTTGGGATGATTTTGGCCTCTGGACCGACGGGAGCAGGGAAAACCACGACCATGTACGCAATACTGGAAATATTGAATCACCCAGAGGTAAACATCACAACGATTGAAGATCCTGTTGAGTACCATCTTACCGGAGCCAATCAAATCCAGGTTAATGCCGATACGAAGCTAACATTCGCGCGGGGATTACGATCGATCGTCAGGCAAGACCCCAATATTATCTTGGTTGGCGAAATTCGCGACATGGAGACGGCCGAAATTGCGGTTAATGCGGCTTTGACGGGTCATTTATTACTATCGTCATTTCATTCCAATGATGCCGCGACAACCATACCTCGCATGTTGAACATGGGGATTGAACCGTTCCTGCTCGCTTCGACGTTAGAGTTAGTGGTATCCCAACGTTTGGTTCGCCGGATCTGTGAAACCTGTCGTTATGGCGTTTCGATGACTTTAAAGGATTTAACGGCCAAGTTTCCGGAAGCAAATCGCTTTTTTCCCGCGGCCACCATGACGATGTATAAGAGTAAAGGATGTAATGCCTGTGGTAATACCGGGTATCTCGGTCGTATCGCAATTTTTGAAATAATTCGTATTACCAAAGAGATTGAAGAAGCAATTTTGAAACAATCAACTGCGGCTGAAATTTGGCGCATTGCCGAGGGACAGGGATCCAAGTCCCTTTTTGAAGACGGTGTAGAAAAAGTCAAAAGTGGTATCACTGATATTGATGAATTACTCCGCGTTGCCGCTCCACCCGAAGATATTCCTAAGACCCATGAAAAATCAGCCAAAGCCAGCTAAAAAGTCTCCCATTCCTTCAATTCACATCGGTCAGGCGAAAGATTTTTTTATTGAAAATTTAGCCGAGATGCTTGATTCGGGAATCTCGATTACGGAAGCCCTCTCGGCCTTGAAACAAGAAACTCGCGCAAAAAAACTTAAGCAACTCATAAGTTATATCGAAAATGAAGTTGATTTAGGCACACCCCTCTGGCGCATATTTGACCAGCTCCATCTGTTGCCGGAATATGCTATTTCGCTCGTTAAAATTGGTGAGCGATCAGGCTCGTTGAGCAAAAATATGGAAATTATCGCCGAGCAGCAACGCAAAGAGGCAAGTTTATCGTCCAAGCTGCGTGCAGATATGGCTTATCCTATCCTCGTTTTCAGCCTCACATTAACGGTGGCAATTGGCATTTCCTGGTTTATACTGCCTCGTTTTGTGGTCATTTTCGGAAACCTACGCCTTACACTGCCGCTCACCACTCGTATTCTCTTAGCTGTCGGACAGTTTCTGGGGCATTACGGCATTATTGCTGTCCCGAGTTTTCTTTTCTTCCTTATTCTTCTGTCCTATTTCCTGTTTAGTAATGCCTCCACCCGCTGGCTGGGGGAAAAGTTACTCTTTCAATTTTCCGTTTCGCGTCAGATTATTCAACAAACTCAAATTTCCCGTTTTACATTTTTACTCGGCACCTTGTTAAAATCCGGTATACCTATTAGTGTTGCTCTCTATTCCGTCCGTCAAACCACCACCAACCATTACTACCATCGGCTCATCCGCCATATTGAAAATAGAATACAAGAAGGTGATTCGTTTCAACGGGCTTTTGCGTCCTTCTCACATAGCGATCGTTTTATCCCCGCTACCGTTCAACAAATGATTAGTGCGGCGGAAAAAACTGGTAAACTGCCCGAAACTTTCTTACGTATCAGCGATTCGTTTGAGGACAAAATCGACAATTCTACTAAAACGATGGCCGCCACTCTCGAACCAATCTTATTGGTGATGATTTGGCTCGGAGTTGTATTTGTCGCTGTATCGATCATCTTGCCAATCTATAGTTTGATCGGCGGACTTAATAATCAAACTACTACTTCGGTCAGTCCAACACCATCAGCCATATCCGTGACTCCAGAACCAACGATTACGCCGTCTTCTCTGCCAACCAGCTCTCTTTCTCCGGTAACAGAGCCCACCCAACCAGTGGAGTGAATTCATGATGATTCAACCGATGCAAAAAAAGTGTCATTCTTCTGGGTTTACTCTACTGGAAGTACTCCTCTCAGTCGCCATAATTGGAATCATTAGTGGTATTGGTATTCCGATATTTCAATCATTCCAGGTAAGTAATGATATGGGGGTCACGACCAGTACCGTTATTCAAACGCTCCGTCGCGCTCAGGTATTGGCTCAGGCGAACGATGGCGACAGTCAATGGGGCATCAAAGCACAATCAGGCAGCATTACCTTGTTTAAAGGAGACAGTTATATAGGCCGCGATACATCGGTTGATGAAGTATATACCACTCCTACAAGTCTGCAGTATTCAGGGTTGACTGAAGTGGTGTATTCAAAATTGTTTGGGATTCCGACCCCCACCGGAACTCTCACGATAACATCCGCGAACAATGAAACATCTCAAGTCGTCGTGAATGCCAAAGGAATGGTGCAATGATGCGGCATCGACCCGGTTTTTCGCTTATCGAAGTCCTGCTTTCCGTTTCCGTCTTTTCGTTATTAGTGGTTGCCTTTATTGGCACATTACTCTATGGCCAGGAAAGTTTAGTTTTATCGGGAACACGCAACAGAGCGACTGTCCTGGCCGAAGAAGGGTTAGAAGCAGGGCGAAATATGCGTGACGATAATTATACCAATCTTTTTAATGGCACCCATGGATTAACGACCGCGGGTAATATCTGGAGCTTTTCTGGCACAGAAGACATAACTGATATCTACACCCGTAAAATCTCAATTGCTCAGGTTGATAGCACCCGAAAACAGATTACCTGTGAGGTAACCTGGCAGCAGAACGGACAACGAACCGGGAGAGTCAGTCTGGTAACCTACCTCACGAACTGGAACCTTGGCAGTGGCGCTACTCCCCCACCGCTCCCTGGTTGGTCTCAGCCGCTATTTCAGTCATCAATCGATGCGAGCGGGCTACAGGATGGCCTAAAGGTTCAAGTTCAGGGCAACTATGCCTACCTCATTCGTAACGGAGGAAGCCCCGACTTCCTCATTATCGATGTCTCGAATCCAGCAAGCCCCTCGGTGACGGGGTCACTTTCACTCAACGGTAACCCCAATAATATTTATGTATCGGGCAACTATGCCTACATCGCTTCGGATACGACAGCAGAAGAATTGCAGATTGTGAATATTTCTAACCCGGCCGCACCGTCCGTCGTAGGGACGTATGACGCCACCGGAGGTGCCCAGGCATTCGGCGTCTGGGTTGTCGGCACAACCGCCTACATTACTCGTGCGTCAAGCGTCAACGCTGAATTGTTCATTATTAACGTTGCTACTCCGAGCAGTCCTAGCCTTCTCGGGTCGTTAGAATTAGGAAGCGGAGGAACGGGAAACGAAATAGTCGTGCTCGGTTCTCAGGCCTATATTGCTTCACCCGCCACAACCGAATTATATGTAGTTAATGTCTCGAATCCGGCTTCGCCCAGCCTCACGACGGCATATGATGCTCCGGGTGGTAGCAACGCACTAACTATCGCCGGATTTGGCTCAACAATCGTACTTGGTCGTGCCGACAACACGCTAAGTGTGATCGATGTCTCAGCTCCAGCCAGTCCCTCGGTGACTGGTACAGTTAATGTCGGAGCAAATGTCAATGATATTGCGATTGGCTATAGTAATACGCTTGCGTTTCTTGCCACTACTGATGGCAGCAAAGAATTTCAGGTGGTGGATATTAGCAATCCTTCCTTGCCTTCAGTAATAGGCACGCTTAATCTTACTGGGTCAGGTCAATTACGTGGTATCGCTTTTGATCAAACGCTCGATCGTGCATTTGGTGCTAGCTCTTTTGATACTACCGAATTTCAGATCTTTCGGCCGGGGCCTTAAGAGGCGCATGATGCAACAAACTGGCCATTCTCCGACGATAAAAGCCTTCACTCTTGTTGAGCTCCTGCTTTATGTCAGCTTATCTGGGGCGATGCTCTTGACACTTTCTATGATGTTGACCCAAACATTACAAATACGGGTCAAAAATCGCACTATCGCTGATGTCGATCAGCAGGGTATACAGGCCATGCAAATCATGACGCAGACGGTCCGTAATGCGAATACTATTACTACACCCGCCCAAGCTGGCACCGGCTCGAGTTTAGTGGTAACCGTTCCAACGGGCGCTAACAGTCCAACTCAATTCACTGTCGCAAGTGAGGTACTTCGCATCACTGAAGGAGCAGGCTCACCAGTTAATATCACTTCGTCTTCAATTCGTGTCACGAGTTTACAGTTCTCAAATATCTCTCGAGGGACAACTCCCGGGACCGTACGTATTCAGTTTACGTTAACGCCCGTAAACTCAACCGGTCGGAATGAATTTGACTATCAGAAAACGTTTATCGGTTCAGCGACTATACGAAAATGAAAAAAACAAGCATAACACTATCACGTCTTGACGGTTATGTCACACTATTAAGTGTCCTTATTTTTGGAGCCGTAGGAATGGCAATTACTCTCTCTGTTATACTGCTTGGTACGGCAGCTACCCAAACCAGTTTGACCTTTCAACAGTCAAACCAAGCCAAGAGTTTAGCCAATGCCTGCGCGGAGGAGGCTTTAGTTATCATAGACAACACTACCCTCTTCGAAGGGTCAGCAGGTCTCACTCTAGGAGCAGGAACCTGCAGCTATACGGTCGTACGGCTCTCTGCTGAAAATCGGACAATCGCAACTTCAGGCACTGTCGGGACCGTTATCCGTAAAATCAACATCTCACTCGATGATATAAATCCAACAATTCATATTACCTCATGGCAGGAGGTTGCAAATTAGTTGGGAACTACGCTTTCTTGGAATCAATCAGTTACTATGATTTACTTAATATATAATGAAAACTAAAGGAGCTTTATGTTCGTGAAGCGTCATCTAAAAGCTTTTACCCTTATCGAGATTTTACTCGTCGTTGCCTTAATCGCAATTTTAGCCGGTATTGTTATCTTTG
>JBGPML010000053.1:0-5431 GCA_041486955.1 Patescibacteria group bacterium | reverse complement strand
ATCGGCCATAAAGGGTTGGGCGCTGATGATATAACTGCGCGAGACACCATCGGCATTGAGCCCAATCTTATCTAATGAGCCAATATAGCACGAATAACTAGATGATTTTTCCGGTATCAAGCTGCCAAAACCCGTGTAGAGATTCCACCCAGTTCCCGGCGCCGTCTCACCGCCTTCTCTGGCCCATTTTAGATCAATTTTAGTTATTGCCATCCGTTTGGGCAGTTTGGCAGCAACGTAGGCATAGTCTTTGTTTTGACCAACGGCGATTTTCCCAGATGAAGTTACGTCACTATCAAATATCTTTTCGGGATTTGTGACGTAACGCGATTGGCCGTAAGTTAAAGGGATTTGGGAGCCTAGATTGGTTGCATTCGAATTAGTATCTCGACAATCGGCTCCTACAGATTGCGCTGCCACCGGAATACTGGTTTTCAAGCTCAATATAATAAGGGCACCAAAAACGATTGGTACGCTTAAGAATGCGAGTACTCGCAAACGACTATTATTCATTACATTTATCGTATAGAATTTTCACCCCTCAGGCAAACTACCTATCGGCACCCGAAAATACAGGCGATACACGAGCACAGAAGTGAGACGTACGGAGAAGTACGTTGAATAAGGCACACTGCTTCTGACAACGAAAGAAACCGACCTTGCAGTTACTATTTTACAGTGTAGGTGAGTTCGTTACTGGTCTGATCGGCCGAATCAGTCACGGTGACTTTATAGTCACCTGCTTTAAGAGAGGCATCCTGACACCGTCGACTCGCAGAAGTCTTCGCGCAGGTCTTTGAGGGAATCGTAAATTTAATAGTGGTTGCATCAATCGGTGCCACGATCGCAATAATTGCATCATTGAATTTAATTGTATTGTAGTATTCATCAAATCCAGCACCTTTTAAGGTCACCTCTCCACTGGCCTTACCCGAAGACGGCGTGACCGAGCTCAATGTAACTTTTACTTCATTGAGAGAATTATCCAAGGTGGCTGGTGTAGCTGTTGGGGTCGGTGCAGTACTATTTGTAGCGGCTGCAACTACTGTGGCATCGTTCATAATTAATTCATGTCGTGTATCTTTAATGAATTCGAAGTCATAGACATACCCTGAAACACGGACAGAGTCGCCGCTAGCGGCTAATGCTTCTGGGTCAAAAGAGGCAGAACCAATGGCATTGGCAAAGTATTCTTTCCCGTCTGAGGTGAATCGGAAGGGGAAATCTTGATCTCCTTCTAGGGTAGTTATCGTACCAGTTCCGGTGAATGATTGACCGAGCGGTTGTTTGGCAATATCGGTAACGATTAAGGCGTCGTACGAGGGAAGACCGATGGTGCGCTGCTTGCCTTTAACGACAACCGCCTGGGGTTTATTAACATTGTTTTGTAGGAAAGTATTAATCTCAGCAGTTGAAGCCGTAAGATAGTACGTCGTGCCAATAGCTTGGAGTGAGTATTTATAAAGTTGCTGGCTGCGTTGAGTCGTACGGGCTGTTTTAATAAAACCAGTGACAGTGGCGTCAGTACCGGTTATGGCTAACTCATCGGCCGAGGGTGAAATAATCTGTGTAGCAGCAAAAGCCAATGCTCCAAGTAGGATTATTATGCCTAAGATAATGCCAGTTCGTTTTCCAATTGTCATATACTACTCCTTTAAAAATCCTGTTACCTCTCTCTTATCTTACTCATGTTTGCTTGGTTGCGTCAAATGGTTATGTCTGTCTTAAGTTTTCCAATTCGCTCATCTATGTACGGAGAACCTTCGGTTCGAATTTAGACTAAGGCTACCAGACGAAAAATCCCCGCTTTCGCGGGGACATTTCGTCTGGCGGGAGCGACTGGAAATATTATGAACCGAAGCAGTTAATTGAAATTATTCTAACCCACGCAGATCGGATTTTCGTTCCCGATTCATTAAAACACGTATTAACCAACACTACAACTTAGTGTTGGTTTTTGTTGGCTTGACTCTCGTCAGGAGGGGTCTGGGTAACGTCTTACCCACCTGCCGAGAGTCGAGCTTGCAAAAGCTCGGTGTGTTTAAGAAGGAATTTAGCGCTTTCTTAAGCACATTCACAATAGGAGGTGAAAAGGAGCGGTCGGTCGCTCTCCGTATAAACTGAGGCCGAAAGTCTGGGGCACGGGGGAATAACTGCATCTCCGCAAGGAGCCCAACACACCCTCGTTAGCAAATTCAAGGGACATTGCCCAGGCAAAAAGCAAGGATGGCAGGAGGGACTAATGGCGATTTGGGAAATCGCCAAGCAGGGACTGTTGCATCTGAGGCTGAATCCACCTTCTTGCATAGCAACAGTTTATACTTTCGCCGATTTCTACCTATAAGACCATATAACGTCTTATAGGGGTATATGCAGGGAGAGAGTCCCTTGTGTGGCAAAAAAGGAGGAACAATGGAAGCAATAGGAAGATTTCTGCCGACTTTTCCACAGGCTATAAGTGGAAAAAGAACGAATAAATATTTCCTGATCGCCGAAGAGATCGCCCGTCTCACCGGCGATACCCCACTACGTTGGGTTCGGGATGTGAAACAGCATCCGTGGGCGGCAGAAACCGCACTTCGGGTCTTAAAGGAGAGGATCAAATCGTGTGGAAAACCGAAGAATGTCGGCGCGTACTACACGATGCTCTTTAAAAAATATAAGGAGGGAAGATGTTGAAAATCGAAAGTGTTCGGTATTTTGTTCGGTTCATTGTTCGGTATGAAACCGAACAAAAACACCGTCGCTTGCCATGTTAGGTATTCGGCATGCTATAGTGATTCTATTATTCGGTTTTTATTCGGTATACTTCGGTTTCAACAGGAGGGAACCATGCGCAAACCACCGCAACTCGTCAGGTCTTCGGTTAACATCTTACCGCATGAGCAGAAAGTAAAAAGCTTTGTGCGGTTATTTCAGTTGTTCAACCAACTGCGTGAAGATGTCGAGCCGAAACACATTATAAAAGAAAAAGGAAAGCCAAAAGTACAAACGTAATTTAATTACCTAGTAGGCTAGCTAGTCCGTTTAAATAAACGTATTAGCTAGGTTGTTAGGTCGAAGCAACTTAGAGAACAGAGAGTGAGCCCCGAGGTTTTAGCGACTCAACGAGGCTCACCACGCGAGAATAGCTAACATCAAGCAATGTCGCTTTTTGTATTACTATCTCGTCCCCATTCTACTTGATCGAAAAACGAATTCAAGGAGGGACCAAATGAGCGAAAGCTATCGTATCTTCGGTGAAGTTATCACCTGGATACTTCCAATCGCTGGCGTGGTGATCGGATTATATGGGATTATTTATGACCCACCCTATCCTCCGTCACGTGATAGATCTTCTATCACCGGCGGCAACCACAGCTAGTGTACTGACGGTATCAGTGACGATTGGCACGGCTATTCCACAACGAGCTGTTATTCCACCTACGCCACTGCCCGCGGTTACAGTGGCAATAACGCCAAGCCCCAGTCCGTCACCTGAACCAACTCCAACTCCCACTCCCGCGCCAACTCCAGATCCTACCGATTTGTTCGATAAACACTTTGGCAAAGAAGCTCACATTGCTCGAGCTATCGCCAAAGCTGAAAATCGGTCGGGAGATCCCAAGGCCATGAATACGAATCGGGACTATTCCGGACTTCCTAATAAACCATGGAAGCAGGAATTCCCGAATGGTTCTGAAGATTATGGCTTGATGCAAATCAATCTCTTCTGGAACTGGGAAAAGGTGCCAGGGCGGACAAAAGCAGAGAAGATTACCTGGATTCAGAATCCAAACAATAACATCAAACTTGCTAAACAAATACGTGATAGCTGGGGCAATTATAGCGCCTGGTCCACTTATAAGAACGGCAAGTACAAACAATATCTTAGGAGCAACCTATGAAAAAATACTACCCTCTCTCCCCTAGCACAATTACGGCTTTAGCAAGCTTAATTGTGCAGGATGAAATCCACCTCAAAGATAAACCAAGCTTATTTACCGCCTCTCAGCGTGTCGATCTTCTTGAAAAGTTATGGAACTTACTCGAAGAGATGGGTGCCTCAGAATTCCGCAAACGATTAATGAAAGAATGTATCGATCTGTGGAAGAGCTATTGGCAAGCTGATCTCGATGCGGATGAACAAGAAGCCGTTGATCGCGAATGGGAAAAAGCCCAAGTACTACAGCAAGTCGGAAACTAACTATGCCAACACTAACCAAAACCCCGCCTAAAAAACCGACCACGGTGCCAATGGCTGAACCAATGTTAAGCGAAGCTAGAATCGCACCAACGAGCAATCCAAATGTTATCCAAATGACATTGGAGAACGAGCGGTACTACCATATTCAAGAAGTAGACCGTTACCTACCTTCTGTCACCTGGATTAACGAATCGTACCCAAAAGGCATTGGCTTCTATAAATGGTTAGCCGCCAATGCCAACTGGGATGAAGCTCAAGCTACAAAAGAAACCGCTGGCGATCGAGGTTCTAAGATTCACAATGCGATTCAGGACCTATTGAATGGTGCCAGCCTTAAGTTCGGCGACGCATACTGGAACGAAACAAAACAGACTCATGAGCCACTGACGATGGACGAATGGAAGTGTCTGATGGCTTTCCAAGCGTTCTGGGATGAATATCAGCCAGAGATTATTGCCACGGAGAGAGTATGCTACTCACTAAAACACGGTTACGCCGGCACCATTGATGCTCTGCTTAAGATTGGTAAAGATATTGTGGTCGTCGACTGGAAAACCAGCTCGGCCATCTACTCTACTTACTTAATGCAAGTCGGTGCATATATGATAGCTGAAACTGAAACAGGCGAGTTCAAGCCGACTGCGACAGCTATTGTGCGCTTAGGCAGTCGGCATAAAAAAGGTTATGAAATCCAACTCTTCAATAAGAAGGAATCGAAGGAAAATTTCAAAAACTTCTTGAATGTAAAGAAGATTTGGGCAATCGAAAATGGCAACAAGAAACCGGAAATCGTAAGCATCCCGTCAATTATTACCCTAAATATTGGAGACAACTAACATGGCAGACGCAATCAAAAACTATCTGAAAGATAAAAACTACACCCGCAAATTCCGACCCGTGACAGGGAAAGAGTACATCCTTGTCTTTGGGGGTGCGGAAAATATGGAAGTGACGGGGCAAGATAACAAGCCAGAAGAAGCGCTTAAGATTCTTGTCCGAGAGAAAAGCAATCCCGAGGTTTTCTCGTTCATTACCCGCTCTATGTCGTTGCTCGATCAGCTAGCAGATATTGAGCGGGGTGATGTCTTTAGCCTGAAAAAACAGTCAAAAGTGATCGCTGGGCAAGTTCGTATCATTTATGACGCGGCGATTGTTGAGAAACATCAAGCTACGTCACTTGATAAAAAGTAAGGTCGAGAGTAAGATTGCTATACTCCCCCACCGGACTCCGGTGGGGCTTTACTT
>JBGPML010000052.1:0-5457 GCA_041486955.1 Patescibacteria group bacterium | reverse complement strand
GCCTCTATACCAAAATTGGGATTAGTAGCGTCGAGCGGAGTGAGGGTTGGTTGAACTGAGACGGTTTGGGTACAAGGAGAGCCGGTAAGAGTACCCGGATCAGTCATCTTTACGCCAAAGTAGAGCGCTCCGCGATAATCTCCCCCACAAGTGATGTCCCCGCCTCGGTTCCACGTTTGAAGATATGCAGCCGCATTTGAGACGTAGTTAGCGGTGATATAAGAGCCGTTTGTACCCGACGCGTTGATGTTGCCGTTCACGGTTAACTTTTCCGTTGGGCTAGCGGTGGCAATTCCCAGTTTCCCACCGTTGTTAATCCAGGAATCACCGGAGGAGGAAATTTTTATATACATGGCCGTAGTGACACTTGGCGGAGCGCCGGCAGAGGTTGAGGTAGCGGTGTCAGTATAGCTTGCCGTAGTAATGCCGGCGGCAATCAGGGTCGGTGTCGTATACGTGCCGGAAGTGGTGGTGCGGTAGACAGTATAGCTGGCCGCGCCCGAGATCGCAGTCCAGGAAAGGGCGACCGAACCGGAACCGCCGCCGCCGCTGACCGTCGCGGCGCTTGATTCCGTCCCGCCTACCGTTGTTCCGCCCGCGCCATCAACGGCCACAACTTTATAGTAATAGGTGTTGTCTGAAATGCTCCCACCGCTCGTGAAAGGCGTTACTGTCGGGGCTCCCGGCGACGCCATCTCAATACCGAAATTATCGCTTGATGCTAAAGTCAGGGCTTGTTGGGGACTCATGGTCCCGATGCCGAGATTGCCACCGGCGGTTAACCGCATTTTTTCGCTAAAGGTCGATGAGCCATATATCGCATTGGTGTTGCTGCCAAAAATCAAAGGCCCCAAGGCGGAGTAACGGACGCCAGAGCTGGACGACGTGTTGTAGTCAATAAACCCGTAGGTACCCGAATCCCACAGCAGGCCGGTTGTCCCGGTGCCGGAGGCCGTAAGGGACAGAGCGCCCGATCCGGCGGTTTGCGTTACCTGCAGCTTAGCGTGGATTGGGTTGTTGGTGCCGATACCGACATTGCCGCCGCTCGCCACCAATTGCGTCCCGCCAACCGCTAAACTGTTACTGGGCAGAGTCAAGACGCCGGAGGGTGAAATGGTGGCTAAGGCCGTCCCACTGGAATCCTGCCATTCCTGCAAGTTGGCGGATTGCGAGGCATTGGCCTTAACTACAATGCCAATATCCGTTCCGGCAGCTGGCTGGATGGCCAAACTGGCAGATTGAATACTTGTCCCGTTTTGAATGTAATCACCCGATCCACTGGCGGCAGTACAGCCAGAAGTAGTACAGACCGTAATCCCCGCCACTTTCAAGACGCCGCTGGTGGCATCAATGTTACTCCCAACGGTCAGCGTATTGGCGATGTCAACATTATTATTCGTCACTTGTAACTGGCCAGAGCCAACATTCAAACCATTGGCTGGCAAGGCCAAGACACCTGACGAAGAGATGCTGGCCAGAATAGCACCCGTGGAATCTTGCCATTCCTGAAGATTGGCACTTTGATCGGCAGCTCCTCTGATAACTGCGGCGATCGTTGAATCCGAGGCAGGTTGAATGGCGAAGCTTGCAGTCTGCACGCTTGTTCCATTCTGAATATAGTTGCCAGAACTAGCGGCGGCATCGCATCCGTTGGCGGTACAGACTGTCCTGCCGGCAATTTTCAGTACCCCACCGGAGGCATTAATATCTCCAGCTACGTTCAAAGCCGATCCCAACGTCGCGCCACCCTGAATATTAATATTGCCTGAAGCGTTGAGTTTCAAGACGTTGTTGGCGCGCGTACCCGCCCTGACCCCATTAACTCTGTTGGCGTTAAAGGCCATGGGCACAGAACTAATCTGCTTCCGGGGTCTCATCTCTGGATCATCCCCGACTTGAATGCCTAAGTAGAAACTATCCCCATTAAAGGTGACACTAGCCGGAAAGGGCGTAACTGAACCTAATGAGGTAGACACTACTCCATTGGTTACCGCTAATGACTGAGTTTCGGTCCAGAGAGTGGTCGTATCCGAGGGTTCAATGTAGAGGCTAAAGGTAATGGTATAGGTGCCGTCAGGGACGACGGTATCACTGACGGATGACCTTAAGCGAGCGCTAAAATCCAGCCGGCGTACGATAGCCGCCGATGCACCAGGGGCTGAGAGCAAGCTGGCCAGCATTGTTCCGAGAAAGAAAGCAACACAAACCATAACCGAAAAATTCGGTCTCGATTTTAGGGTGCACTGAAACGCGGCTTTGTTAACTCGAAACAAGTTGAACAGCGACCCCTCCTAAGATTTATATATACACCGTATCAAACTTCTGGTTAGTAAATCAAGGAATTATCGCCTTTAGCAAAACAAAAAAAAGAGCTACTGTCGCAGCTCTTTTTTCGGGTTTAGTCGACTATTTTGTCGGCGTTGGAGTTGGCGTCGCCTGGGCTCCGTTTTTGACGTAATTAGCTATCGCTTCGTTTACTTTTGATTCATTTTTCATATCTTCAACAAACAGAACCTGATCCCGATTAATTTTCATTTCGTCTTTCGGGCCATGAAGTTCATTGCCTAACTTAACCAAACTGACTTGCGGCTGCTGAGTGGCATTGTCTTTAGCTGGTTGAATTGGGTCTTGAACCTGGAGGTAGTAAATATCTTTTAGCTTAATGTACTTTGAACCTAGGCCAGAGGCATAGCCAAAGTAAACTTGCCCATTGGTCAGGAAAATAGCTTGGCGTGTACCCTTCCCGCCACCCTGACGTATCTGTTGCACGCCAAAAAAGATCCCCAATCCAAGAAGAGCAACTAAGACCACCGTGATCAAAATTTGATTAACTGCTTTCATCGAACCTCCTGATTCATTATATTCACACTATACGCAATTTGACCCATCATGCAACTGTTCGGATGCTAGCCCGAGATTATTAAGCTTGGATAATCCGTCTCGCGACAATTGTGATTACTGAACTGGGAAACCCTCTTCGATAGAGGAAGCTCATCAACCGTTCCCGTCGTTTTTGATGGGGCAGGTCCTTCGTTTTCTCCCAGTAGCGAGTTGCGAGTGTCTGCGCGCGGTCTTGTTCACTCGGAACATCGTTATCAACCTTGAGTGTCTGGTCAATGATCGTGCGATGGATTCCTTTTTGTTGTAATTTGTAGGCAATGGCCCGCGAAGACATATGCCGATGCCGCGATTGACTCCGATAGAGATTTTCGGCCAGGGCCCGATCATCCAAAAAACGTAATTCTTTGAGTTTTGCAATAATACTGGCACTATCTTCAGGGGTGACAGAATGTTGGGTTAATTTTTGCTTTAATGAATATTCGGAGTAGCCGCGCTGATTCAGCAGCCTTAGCGCATAGCTCCAAGCCTGTTCTCGGTTAAATTGACGGGGTGGTTTCATCAGCCGTATTGTACAGAATCCAAGACCCTAAGAGAAGTCTCGGTATATCCTACCTAACAGATATGATATAACTCGATTTATATGGCAAAATCATTTTGTATATTTATTTTTGGTCCGGATACCTTTCAATCACATCGGGCAATGAAGGCAATTGAACGTAGATTTTTAGCCCAAAGCAATAGTTTGACGGATCTCACCCGACTAGATATGGAAGAGACCTCACTCGATGTATTAAAGCAGTCGTTGTTGGCCATACCGTTTCTCGTCTCGCATCGTCTCTTCATTCTAAAAAACTGTTTTTCTGCACCTAAAGCGACCCAACAAGGACTGGTCGACCTCTTAGAACATGCCACCAACTCAACGGTAGTCGTGATTTATGAACCCAAAGCCCCCGATAAACGACTTTCCTTGTATCAATGGTTGATGAAGCAAGCAAAAATCCAAGAATTTCCGCAACCAAGTGGTTTGAAACTCACGACATTAATTCAATCGATGGCCAAAGAAGCTGGCGTGACGATTGCACCCGCTGCGGTTCAGCTATTGGCCACCCATCAGGCGAACGATACCTGGCGACTTAATCTCGAAATTCAAAAATTAGCCTGTGCTGCTTTGGCCGGCAATAGGACGATGATTACAGCGGGAGAAGTAACTGAATTCGCGTGCTTCGAGGACGAAGCATCGTTGTTTCATCTTACTGATAGTTTGCGCGATGGTCGGCTCAAAGAATCGATTCAGCTCTATCGGCAACTTATTGTCCAGGAAGATCCCATGCTGTTAGCCGCCACACTTGGCAGCCAAATTCGAACATTAGCCAAAATCAAACTCTGTTTGAAACAAGGAATCACAGGGGGCGATGCTATTGCTCGCGCTTCGGCCTTGAATCCGTATGTCATAAAATTGTCATTGGCTTCGGCAGAAACGCTCTCGTCACATGCGATCAAGCAGAGTTATGCCGAATTAATTCGTTTTGACACCCAAGTTAAAAACGGATTAGTTACAGGAGAATTAGGACTATTATTGCTCCTCTTTCGACTGCATGGTACCTTAAATAAGACAAGCCGCGGCCGTTAGTCCGTGGTTGGGCGAAAAATAAGGAGGCGGGTGCTCGAGACGTTGCGCCAAATCGCCAAGGGTTCAACGCTGTACTATCGGCAGTTGAATTTTTTTCTCGTGCTCGCGGTTTTGATTATTGGTGGACTGACCGTTCGATCACAATTTTCACCGGAGAATGTACCTCAGGCCGCCACCGAATTGCCGAAAGACTTAAGTCCCGTAAAAAATAGTGATCAAGCCAATTATTCGATCGTGATTGATCGTGATGGTTCGGTGAAGGTTAATGATAAAAATGTTGGTGGCACGTTAACATTTGAAAACGAAAAAGATAGATTTTTGCTCATTATTGTCCGGGACTCGCCCCAATTTATTAATGCGATTACTGCAACGGTTCGGTTGCCATATCCAGTCGACGATGTCGAATCGTTACTTCCGCGTATTTATGCCGTTCATGGGGTCACTCAATCTGGTTATCGCATTATTGATCATCAGACCGTTGAGTTCAATGCTTTTGAGGTTTATGACGGGGCGACAGTATCGATTGAATTTACCTTTCCAAAGACATATTTATCTCTCTCCCCGCTTGGCAAAATCAAACAACGACTGGCTACCTTATCGCCTGAAACGTGGCTGACGATCGCGATTATTTTCCCCGCCCTAACGGTTTTATTCTTGCTTTACTTGCTCCTGAAACGATTTATGGCTTACTTGCGGGTGCAAAATAGTAAAAAAATAAGCCAACCTCCAACGACTACGCCCCCAGCCATTATTGGCGCCCTCTACCACGGTCATATCGGCAAAAAAGAAATTACTGCGACCTTCTTTGATCTCGCCTTGCGTGGCTTCATCGGTATTCATCAATCGAGTGATGGGGCGATTGCGTTTACTAAGGGAACGAATCTTTTCAACCAGACGGCGACAAATTTGCGTCCTTTTGAAATTTTCCTCTTGCACCAAATATTTGGCGATGAAGGCTTTATTTCTCACGGTCGAAGTGTGGAGGT
>JBGPML010000051.1:0-5640 GCA_041486955.1 Patescibacteria group bacterium | reverse complement strand
TGTCTTCTCTGTTAAATTCTTGACAGAATTGGTGATTTTCCCTATAATAACTAATGCGGGGTGGAGCAGCCCGGTAGCTTGTCAGGCTCATAACCTGAAGGTCGTAGGTTCAAATCCTACCCCCGCACCCAGACTAAAAACTTCCGCAAGGGAAGTTTTTGAATCTTCGATACGAAGAAGCGCTAATTTTTCCATATACTTGTACTGACGCGCAAGATAATCTAAATATAGTTCTCCCAAAAAAAGATAGATCGAAGGCATGATTTTCAATCATTAGATAATAAAGTGAGGCGAATGTCCTGCCCATTCGACGTTGCTCAGGGCACCCTGAGTCGAATCTAAAGGTGAGCGGAGTCGAAAGACTTCAATAGTTGCTACTTTATTGAGTGGTTTTTTTATATAAAAAATAGTCCCAGCACCGGGCTGAGACTATGGCTGACCGACTGCAGTCTGTCAGCCTAAAACGGATCAAGAAGCCCGACGCCTGACACATACGTTTGTAAAATACCGTCGACCGCGAAAGCGGCGTCTTCTTGACGGTTCGCGTCCGCCTCTTTGGCATTTTCCAAAAATCCAATCGCCAGATTTCGCTGAGCGGGCGGGAACGAGCTCTCAGTAAATATGACAACCTTTTCCAAATACTCGGTTGGGTGTCGCCCCTCTTTTCGACGCGTCTTTACGACACAAAGCACAGTGCCTTCGATCGGAAAGGGACGTGGGAGGATGATAAAGCTGACCCCTTCTCCCTCTTCGACGGTCTGTTGAGCTTGTTGATCCCATCGGACGGCATATTGATGGTCATCAATTCGTAAGCTGGGTAGCATGATACCTCCTCCCTTAACTCCTTACGTCCTCGTATAGTCGATATACCAGATCATAGCATTAAGATAAAGAAGTACAGCATTGAGCAAATACTCCAGATATGGTATAACTATATGTGAACTTCACGCCGAATGGCGCGAAATCTGGCTGTGTAGCTCAGTGGTAGAGCAGCAGACTCATAAGCTGTTGGTCGCTGGTTCAAATCCAGCCACAGCCACCACACAAATACCGACTCAGATGAGTCGGTATTTGTGTGTAGAAATGCAAAAGCTGGATTTGAACATGAAGGGGGTCGGCACTCTCCGAGTATGTTCCGGGTGACTTTGTCACTCGGCTAGGAAACAATTTGTTTTAATATTGGAAGGATTGTTAGATATCCTCAAACGATCGTTATTTTTTATTGACAATATATATGTTAGTTATATTATTTAAAATAAGTGGGGAAGCAAGTAGCGATTCTGCCGTAAGTTGGCGCTGCTGTGACCGACTTAAACCCAAACGGCCGAACAGCCTAAACTCGTCGTAATCCAGGACGTTCTGGCAAAATTACGTACGAGGGTTGTAGGACTGCGTTCAGGAAGACGTAAATCCAATGCTTGCCAGGCAGGGAAAACACAGCTCCTAAGTACTCGCAATCGAGCGAGGAATCCACCTGTCCCGATCTTTGGCAGGTAAGGCTAAAGCCGAACCACTCTGTTCGCTCCATATGGCAGTGTCGTCTCTTTCGAACGACGCTGCCTTTTCATTTTTTCTTACCCCAACGCCATTCTGGTGGTTCACCTGTTTTATAGCAGATATATATTAAACTCGAAGTTATTAAAAGGATTACTAGGATAAAAACCGTTATTACGAATAGGCTTGGTACTGGATGTATGGCAACCCAGTCAGTAAATCCGATTGCTATGCCGGTTATGATAACACAATAGACAACTAAAATCAGCCAACCTTGTATCGTGGCGGGAACCCACCCCCAACCATAATCTTTGGCAACAAACCAATATTTTTTGTCTTTTTGCATCATCAAACTAACTTTCATTACCAAAAAAGAGATTCCACCACGATTGATACGGTGGAATTGCTGGCGGTGGCGGCTTATTAATCACCGAGTCAGAAGCGACAGATAAAATAGGTTCACTTTTCGCTTGAGGTAAAGCTACAACGTTCTCGTCTTTACCTTTAAGGAGGAGTCGCTGCCTTGCTTCAATTTCTTGATACGACGTACTTTGGTAATACAACAAGGCTAATTGATACGTATGTTTCTTTTGGTCTAATTCTTTAATCTTGTCTTTTTCAAAACGGATCTCATGATTCATCTTGTAGTTTTGATAAGTTATTTGCCCTACAAGAAAAAAACTATAACCAAAAATAAACAACCACAACATAGTGCGAGTAAAGATAACAGGGGTGCGAGAAGGGGTCGTAAGGCTACCGCGCATACTATTATGTTACCATACTCAAAAAGAGTATAACCTGATAGCGGTCGTACTCTTCTCAAGAAACTAACTTATATTTTTACCAGCGGGTACGACGACGTGGCTTAGTATTGCGGCCAGATTTGGGTGGCCCGGAATCGTCGCTATCTTCTTCCTCTTCGCTTTCGTCTTCTTCATCGGTTGAATCGTCACCGTTTGACTCAGTGTCATCATCAGTTGGAGAAGTTTCGTCACCTTTATACCATGAGTAAGCGGCTAAGGCAGTTCCGGCAATAATCAGAATGATTGCCAAGGTGATAATCAACTTCGATCGGTCTTTAAAGAAATTGGCTCCACCAGGACTAGGGGATTCCGTCGCACTTGAGGTTGGCCCAGGAGTCGGAGTAGATGTTACTTGATTACCCGGTTGACCTTCAGTTTTGCTTCCTTCGGTTGTACCGGCGCCCTTACCCGTTGTTCCCGTACCTTCGTTTAATTGACCATCTTTAGATCCAGTAAGATGAGCAGAGGCTAATATCATAGCTTCGCGATTTGCGGTACTTTTATTTGACACATTCATTAACTTTGTCGAATGAGCTGTGGCCCGCATGGTATCCGAACTGTTTTGGTTGCAAGCATTATCTTTCGCTAGAACCATAACTTCATGTTCTTTGTCGTTCGGTACTGAGATATCATTATTGGTCGAAGTGGTTGATTTTTCTTGCCAATTCGATTGCCCGACTGGACGCCAGCGAAGAGTGTAATTAGTATTGTCGCCGACAGATTGCCACGATGCTTTAATGACGCCATTCCCGCCTTCTAATTTGAGTGTTGGCTTGGCAATCGAGAGTGGATTTTTAATTTCCAGCGGCTCACTGATATTACCGACTTTATCTTGGGCTACCAAATAAAGTTTTTCCATTTTATTGTCGCCAATGAAGACTTCATCAGTCTTTCCATTATGAACCGGAGCAACGGCAATACGATCAGACAAATTGGCTGACTTGTAAATATAGATATATTCGACATCACTATCACTAATCGCCGCGGTAAACGAGTCTTGAGCCGTTGAGCAGCGGCTCACAACTTGCGCAGATGGTTTATTCACCATTGTATCGACAGTAAAGCCTGCACCAGATTTGATATTGATCGACTTGCCAGAAGTATTTGTGTTAAGTGAAACGGCAACGTTGCCATCCTGACTAGGATTTACTGCCTTTGTAACGGCGAGACTGGCAATCCAGCGGTGTTTAGTAGCGTCGTATTTGAGAGGACCGGTCACAACTGACGAGCTAGGGCGGGCAAAGGAAATTGTTGGTACGTCACTTTGGTCTACGTCGTTATCACTCTGGAAGTCGACAGTAGCAGTAACGATACCTGGGCCAAAGAGAAATCCAGTTGTTTCTCCCTCATTAAAGGTAATAAAGGCGTCAACGATTAAGCTTGGCGTTCCAGTTTGATTGGCTGCAACGCTTTCTCCATTATCATTCTTAGCGACCACGGAAATAGTATAGTTTGTGCCATTTTTGAGACCGATAATTTTTTTGGACGTAGAGCTCGTTGTTCCAGCATTTTTAACGTCGTCGGAATTGGTTTCTTTATACGTAATAGTATAGTTTTCTGCATTTCGTACTTCTGCCCAACTAACGGTTAATGATTTATCACCAGTCACAATCGGATTTAGAATAGGCGTGGTTGGCTTTCCAGACTTAGGTGAAGGAGTAGTATGCTCTGAGAAGTCAGCTGAGTTATCGTCGGTATCATCGTGATTGGCGTTGCGACTGATACTTTCATCGTTCACAGGATTAGCGATTGCCGCACCTTCGGGAGTGTAACCTTCCGGTAGAGTTCCTGAGCCCATACGAACTGAATCGATAACTGAACCGATGCTATCGGCAATTATTATGGAGTTATTGCTTGCCAGGCTGTCAGACGAGTAAGTGAAATCTGGCTTGCTTGGAATGGTAGTATAGTCCTTGTGTGCAAGTAAGAGGAAGTCATGACCATTAACGATAGGCGCTGGACTAGAAGGGAAAGTAAATAGGGTTGAGAGAGATCCTGCGCCCGTAACTTTTTTGACTTGCCAGCCGGAAACATCTTTTTTGTCAGCTGATTTATTGTATAAGTCTACAAATTCCTTTGTTGTATTGCCCGAGCCGCTTTTTGAAAGCATGACTTCATCTACGACCAGTGAGGTACTTGGAGCCGCTAGTGCAGGGGTGGCTACCAATAATACTGAAATATGTGCTAAGGCCAAAGTCCCTACGACCAAAGCAGCAATCCTTTTTCTAACTTCTATCCAAAAACCAGTCATTGCTGACCTCCCAAAAAATTTGTAACTTTCATTATGATTTGTAGCTAAAATAAGTTATGTATTACCAAGTAAACGGAAATACTTTTAATAATTATCTTAAAGTGCCTCTCAACCAACGAAAAATAGGCAACATTAAAACATGCCTCCTTTTCGAATACCTATTGTCCAGACTTACGAACTAAAATTCCTGTTCTCGTGCAAAGTATATGCAATTGTTCATCACTTTATGGCTGAAAGTGATTGAGCAGAAAGTGAACGGAATTTAGTCATGTATAACGTACGAAGCAAACTTAGAAAATACCGTTACCATAGCTGTGCGAGTAATAAGTAAATAGCAACCCGCGTTACGAAAAGGCCATAGTGTTAAGTGGAATGTATCAGAATAAATATATACGTGTCAAGTATTTAAAGTGAATTCGAGGCTTTGAATTAAGGTACTTTATAAAAAAGACCCGCAATTCTCACTCTGGAGAATCACGGGAGTCTCATATGTTCCCACACAGTCGATCAGCTCCGACCGATCACGATATCGATATCGAAGGAGCCGGTTGAAGCCGAGGGCAACGTTGAATTCTGCATCACGGAATTCGGTCCCGTAACGCATGAAATCATGAGGTCGGGCTTAACTGCTTCGTACTTCGCGACGGAGTTTGGCACGGCGGGGATAGGGGTTGGAGAATGAACCAGCCGGTTCGCAAGAAAGGAGCCGGATACGACAAGCGTAATACCTGCCGTCGAAACCGCTCGTCGAACCCTTCTTGCCAGAACATGCTGTCGTGTGGCCACCTCGAGCACGCGGGGTTTTATGCCCATCTCAAGTGCGGCAGAACGGAGAGCTTCCTCTTGTAATTCCTCAAGCTTGGCGGCTTGAGTCTGTTCAAGATTTTGCTCTTCTTTCATCTGGAGAGCGAGGGCCCTCCTAATGATGAGTAGATACTCCTCTTCCGGGATACGGTGCATGGCATCCTCCCTTGCGAGATATATTACATATTATCGAGGGAAGATACAATAAGTTTGTAAACAATGGCGTGGACTCCATCTCCCCGGTGGGGATCATAAAATCTTAAGAAGATTAATGTCACCTGAAATCAG
>JBGPML010000050.1:0-5676 GCA_041486955.1 Patescibacteria group bacterium | reverse complement strand
TTAGTTGGATTGGTTTTTCCTCAGGTGTCGATTACTATCGACGATCGTTTATTGGAGACCAAAGTTGTACATAGTCAAGAAGGCACGCCCATTCAATCGGGCTATGATTATCCAAAACAGGATAGTCGGGATGCTGAATCCTCGCCGACCGTTACGGGCAGAGTAGGGCGATTTGTCGAAGATAAACTAATTGCTCATCAAGGCCAAGAAATTGTCGCTGCCAGTCATGCCGACGTAATTGCCTTTTTTTATGCCAAAGAAGCCTATCTCTCCTCATCAATAAAAGATCCGTACCCTGTTTACGCCTCGGTGTTTAGCTTTGTTTATACGGGGCTTACTCTCAAACAGGTGTGGTATCGCGGTATAGATGAGTAATGATTTTATAGTCGGGAGGTATTTATTTGGTAAATGAATCATGTGTGGTAAGGTAGGAACTGTCTATGATTGAAGTTCAAAACGTTAATAAATCGTACGGCAACACCCATGTTTTGGAAGATATTAACCTGATGATTGAGACCGGCGAATTTGTGTCATTAGTCGGACAGTCAGGCGTGGGTAAATCCACCTTAATAAAACTACTTACCCGTGAAGAGATTCCCACCCATGGCCGTATCTATGTAGCAGGTCGCGATATTTCAGAATTATCACGATCTGAGCTCCCCATCTATCGCCGGAAAATAGGGGTTATTTTTCAAGATTTTCGCCTTTTAACCCAAAAAACTGTCTCGGAAAACATCGCTTACGCTCTTGAAGTCTGTGGCGCCACGAATATGGACATTAAGCGTCGGGTCCCAAAGATTCTTGAATTGGTCAGTCTCGATCGAAGAAGTGATAATTATCCTCACGAACTGTCTGGCGGTGAGCAGCAACGAGTGGCGATTGCCAGGTCGCTCATTCATTCGCCGAAAATTTTGATAGCTGACGAGCCGACTGGGAATCTGGATCCGGTAAATACCTGGGAGATTATTGATCTTCTCTATCGAATTAACCAACTCGGTACTATTATTGTTTTAGCCACTCATAATAAAAGTGTCGTTGACCGCCTCCGTCGGCGGGTGATTGAATTACGAGGCGGCAAAATTTTTCGGGATGAAGAGCGTGGTAGCTATGTGCTCCAAAAAGCTGCTGCTTAGGCAGAGGATTTTATGAAAGATACCGCTAAGCGCATTGTCCGATTTGGTATCCAAAACTATCTGCGTAATGGCTGGCTGTCCATGGCGTCGACTTTAATGATGGCGATGACCCTGTTTATTGTCAGCGTCTTTGCCCTTCAACTCTATGTTATAAAAACCACTACGCGTTCGATTCAAGACAAGCTTGATATGGCCGTTTATATCAACGATATACCATCCGAAGATCAAGTTTCGGCGTTTATCGAGGAACTGAAACGGTATCCGGAAGTTAAAGAAGTCGCTTATTACAACAAAGAACAGGTGATGCAGGAATGGAACAATCTTCACGTTGACTCGAAAATTAAGAGTCAGGTCAATGCCGAAAACAATCCTCTCCCGCGTACGATCAAACTGAAAGCTCATGATCCGGAAGCCTTAGATGCCGTAGCAAATCGGATAACTCAATCGTCTTTTTCTGATGCTAAATACATACGAAACCTGAGCTATAGTAATAACCGTCCGGTCATTCAAAAACTCATCGCTCAATCAAAAAAGATTACCCAAAATGGGATTATTATCGGTGCGATCTTCACTTTCATAGCCCTCTTGTTTATTTATAATACAATCCGAATTGTGATTCATTTCCGCCAGGAAGAAATTGCCATCATGAAATTAGTTGGGGCAACTGATTCATTTGTCCGTGGACCATTTATTATAGAAGGGTCACTCTATGGTATTTTAGCAGGAGTGCTTACTTTGATTGCGCTCTACTTCTTCTTACAAAATGGTCTGTCAGAGAGTGTGTCGACGCTTGGCAGTTCTGACACCGTAATCGCCCAGGAAGTGTTTCAAGTCTTTAAGTCAAACTTTCCTATGATTGCGCTGGTTATGATCGGCGGCGCGATGGGGGTGTCGATCATCTGTAGCTATGTTTCTCTCCACCACCACTTAAAGCAATAATTTCCGAGGCTTGGCTTATTTCTTCGTTAGGATTTCCGTGCTTCATTCGACGTACGTTAAAGTACGCCTCATTTCAGTACTCAATCCTGCCTTGAAGTAATCTCAACCTCGAAAATTATTACGTAAAATAGACCGTTTTTTAGATTGACAAAAAGAGCCTCTTCCCGTAGGGTAAAGGCTATCGGAGGGTCATTAGTGACGAAACATTCCCGATTGTTGCTTCGGTTCATTGCATCTGCGGCCATCCTATTAGGCTTGGCCTTTTTAAGGCCTGCCTTAACCGAAGCTGCTTCACTCAAAGAATTACAAGACAAGCTAGCCAAAGCTGAACAAGATTTGGCTAAATATCAGCAATTAGCGACACAAGAAAATCAAAAATCTGATACATACTCCGCTCAAATTTCGAAAACTGAGCAGGATATTGCTGGTGTTAAATCAACTATCGACTCGCTTTCGTCTCAAATCACTACGAAAGAAGGGGATATTGATTCGACTAATAGTGATATTGATGGCAAGATTGCCGATTTAAATACTCTTGATGATCAACGCAATGAGTCCCTTGCCTCATATTATGAGTTCACTCGTAACATCGATGAGGTACAGATGGTGGCGGATGACCACGATTTGTCCCATAGTATCGACCAGATGGAGTATATCAATGCGTTGCAAGATCAAATTTTGGGCACCATTGATAAGACGAATGCCATTAAGCAAGATTTAGAATCAAATCGCTCAAAATTGGAACAGCAAAAAGCTGATTTAGCCGCCCTTAAAGGGGAACAGGTTGCAAAAAGTTTGAAACTGGCTTCCGTTCAAACACAGAACAAATCATTATTCCAAAGGAGCCAAGCGAACGAAGCCCAATATGCGGAAATGACCAAAAAACTGGAGTCGCAAAAGCATAGCTTGGCCAACGAAATTTACGAACTTCGTAAACGACTCCAATCTAATAATGAAATAAACGTTGGCGGTTCATCAGGCTACCCTTGGCGTGTGGGGGCTAACGTCTGGATTGCCGACCCATGGGGCTTTTACAAAGGTGAATGTACTTCCTACGCGGCGTGGAAGTGGAATGTCGCCTACGGCCGTCCCTTTACCAATACCCGTCCCGGTGATGGCGATGCCGCCAACTGGCCGGCTCTGGCGCGCGATCAAGGTTACAATGTAGTGAGTAGCCCGAAAGCCGGGGCCATCGTTTCCTGGCCTATTAACTCCGGACGTGGTATGCCGTATGGGCACGTTGCTATTGTCGAGGCAGTCCATGGTGATGGTACGATCGACGTATCCGAATATAACTGGGGCGCGCCACACAGCTTTAGTCAACGCAATAATGTTCGACCAACTGATTACGGTAGTCCGCGCTACATAGTGCCGTAGACCCAACACCCTATGAACAATCCTCATTACTCCGAAGAAACAGAATCTTCGGCTGAATCATCAACTCCATTGGAGTCTCAACCGATTGGTTTTGATGCGGCATTGCGACCAAAGCAACTCGATGAATATATCGGCCAAAACCTCATTAAGAATAATCTGGCTTTAACGATTGCCGCCGCCAAACAGCGACAGGAACCAACCGAGCACATCCTTTTTTCTGGACCACCTGGTTTGGGTAAAACAACTCTTGCTGGAATAGTAGCGTTGGAACTCGGCGTACCATTTCGAATTACATCCGGTCCAGCCCTTGAGCGAAGTGGTGACTTAGCCTCAATTATCGCCAGTTTACAACCGGGGGAAGTCCTGTTTATTGATGAGATCCATCGCCTTAATCGGACAATCGAGGAATTATTATATCCGGTGATGGAAGACTATGCGTTAGATCTTGTTTTGGGGAAGGGGCCAGGTGCTCGAACCATGCGTATAACCTTACCGCGGTTTACCTTAATCGGCGCGACAACTCAGCCGGGCAGTTTATCCTCTCCCTTACGTGACCGTTTTGGGCTTCATTATCATTTGGAATATTATGCCGAACCTGAGCTGGCTGAAATTATTGCCCGCTCAGCCCGATTACTTGATATTAAGGTTGATCCATCCGCGGCGACTCTTTTAGCCAGTCGTTCCCGTCGAACGCCAAGAGTGGCCAATCGATTGATAAAACGGGTGCGCGACCATGCCACGGTCAAAGGTGATGGGACGATTCATAGAGAAGATGTTGAATCTGCTCTGTCAGATTTAGGCATTGACCGATTAGGACTCGATTCAGTTGATCGGCGAATTCTCAAGACGATTATTGACCAGTATCAAGGTGGACCGGTCGGCATTGAAACAATAGCCGCAGCGACCTCAATTGAGCGATCAACGATTGAAGATATGTATGAACCCTTTTTACTACAAATAGGGTTTCTCAACCGGACACCGCGCGGTAGAAAAGTGACTCCCGCCGCGGCCGACCATTTAGGTCTTACCCTCGCCCTGCCTCTCGATCTGTAGCCTCAGATATGTTACCATACCGGCATGGGATTGCTCCTCATCGTCTATCTCGTCTATCTCTTGCTCTACGTGGCAATTAGTTATGCGGTCCTCTTTCATCTCGTTCGCTATCGGATTGAAGGTGATAAGAGCTATCTTGTACTATCTATTTATACAATCGCCTCACTTACCATAATGATCGGATCTGTCGTTCTCCTCCGTCCCATATAAAACAAGTTATGAACTTCCGACAAGTCGTCCCTAATATTCGAGATGATGAATCAATCTATGTTTTTGTTCGGCCCCATTGGCTTTCGTTCTTGCCGTGGCTCGGTCTCGGTCTAGGATTGGTCATTATTGGAATTATCGTCGTCATATCATCGTTTTTTGTGATTCCGGAGATAACCGCTAACCCTTTAACTTACGATATATTTGTCATAATGAGCGCGGCCTTCTTTCTCATTATCATCCCGTTTATTACGGTGGCATTCATCGATATTTATTATGATGTTCACATTGTGACGAGTCGTCGTTTAGTCGATATTGATCAGCACAATCTCTTTATGCGAGAAATAAGCGAACTAGCTCTCGAAGAAGTACAAGACGTAAATTGTAAGAGCGAAGGAGTCTTCGCCGCCTTATTCGATTTCGGTATGGTGGAAATTGCCACATCCGCCTCCCACATGAATTTCGAGTTTGATAATGTACCTCATCCACAACAGATTGCTGGAATTATTCTCGACTTGGCTGATCAAGCGAAAACACGAATTGAAGGCATGAATACTGCTATGATCGAACCCCGTGGTGAGGATAAAGGAATGATTAACGGCCAACTGTATACGTCGTTTGAGGAGTTAGAAAAAATTGGCGCCAGGGTGCCGCAGTCAACTCGTTCTACCTCCTCGCTTCCTCTTAGCACGCTATCATCTGTCAAATCTACGACTACTAAAACAGTTGAAGTGGCTGGTATTCCAATCGAAAAGGAAGAAGACGACACAATTAAGCCAAACAGCTCAAGCCTTCGTCAATCGAGCCCACCCGCTCTACCCAGCCAAGCCAAACCAGCTCTTGAAACACAATCGAAAAATAAAGACTTGGAAATCGTTATCGACGAGCCAATAAACCACCGACCGGAGAAGAAATAAGTTATGGGTTCAATCCCAAGATGGTGTGCGATGCTCATCTTGGTCCCGAC
>JBGPML010000049.1:0-6540 GCA_041486955.1 Patescibacteria group bacterium | reverse complement strand
TCTTTTTCTAATGCTCCAACATTAGACATGCTTTATGACAGCGGGACGGATCCGAATGCTGCGCCAACGGACGTGAATGAAGCCTTAATCAAGTTCGATCTATCATCTATTCCGTCCGGTAAATTTATCACTTCGGCTAAACTCACTCTTTCGGCATATGGATCCTCAAACTTTGGCTATAGTGATATTCGTTTGCGTCGGGCGTCAGTCCCCTGGGACAATTCTACGACCTGGAACAGTCGACCAAGTTACTCAAGCGATAGCGAGGCGAACCTGGAAGTTCCTTCTAATCAATTTCCCGAATCAATCACTATTACAAATGTGGTTCAAGACTGGTACAAAAGTCAATCGACGAATAATGGTCTCGTTATTCGTGCTTACGGCGATGGTGATTATTCCAAAGGCCTTTTTACTGGCCAAGACGCTCATGTGTCATCAGCCGAAGGGGTAAATCCACCGCGATTAGTTGTTGAGTATAGTAATACCGCACCGACTCCATCACCCACACCTTCGGTTGGAACGGCTTCTACAACTAAACCAGACGCCCAAAATAGCACTTCGACTAACGGCACTGGTTCTGACCAAACCGGCTCGACCCAAAGTCAGAATGGAGCGCCTATTTCACCCATTTCTATTTCAATTGAGCCTTGTATTCCACAATTAACGCAACTTATCGTTACTCCGTCGGGCACTACTGCTACCATCGCGTTTATGACGACGAATCCAGTAATCGGCCGGCTCTATTACTATAAAAGTAGTAAGGTTTTAACGTCTGAAACAGCTCATTCGGCAAGCAATTATGACCAGGGGTCAATAAAGTTCGGAGATAGCGACGCAACCTTAAATCATTCATTTGCCATCAGTGATCTAACTCCCAATACTCGATATTTTTTCACTATCCTCGCTGGAAATTCTCAGGAATGTGAACATGCATTTACTACTGCTCGCGACACAAATGTAGTTCAACTCATTGGCCAAGGAACTGGGAAGAAACCTGGCGGTCAAACGCGTGATAGTTTTACCAAACGAGTTTCAGCCCTGTTACAACCGATAAGTTCAATGCTCTTGGGAAATAAGCCTATCACTTCATCTGAATCAGTTCTGCTTGGGATGGCAGTGTTGTCTTTCTTGGTCCTAGGGCGGTTCAGTCTCAAGGGCGTAATGGCCCTCTATAATTTTACTTCTCAGCTCCCTAATTGGTGGTTAGCGAGAGTCTTGCCGAAGAAAACACGTTCTACTTGGGGGCGTGTACTATCAGCTTTGAATATGTCGGGGATAAAAGGAGCGATTATCGCTATCTATAATAACCGAACCGGGCAGATCGTCGATCGTACGAGCTCAGACGAACATGGTTTGTACGGGTTTATCGTCGAACCAGGAACTTATCGTCTGACTGTTTCTCATAGCCGATACACATTTCCGTCGCAACTCATGCCATATAGTTATCAAGGCGCACCATTAAAAGTTGAAAGTCTTGACGGGGTGGTGTCTCTCGATTTACCAATGGATCCGTCAGTCTGTACACGGCCGATTTACCAGCGTCTTGAGGTGGCGATGATTCGGCTTGAATTGCTTCGCCTCCCACTCTTAATTGTCGGGACTACAGTGAGTCTCTACTCCCTTATCTCTGATCGAACTCCTTTAAATGTGTTAATGGCGCTCTTTTTTCTGGCTGGATTAGCCTGGGAGTATAAGCGGAGAAATGAATCCCGCTATCTCCTTCGTTTCACCGATGATTCTGGTAAGCCCGTACCCTTTGCTCAAGTACAAGTTAAAAATAAGCGTGGACAAATTGCCCTGCGTTACGTTACCAACCAAAATGGTGTAATCACGGCTTTCGTGCCCGCCGGCCAATATGACGTCCAAGTAGTCACATTAACACCTGAGCATCGTTCGGTACGTCAGACGATTCATAAGGTAGAAATCAACCGCGGTATTGTCCTGAAAGAGTCAACCCTTACGCTGAAGGCTCCCTTATCCGTATAGATTTTTATATTGACATTACTCGGTTGAATTGTTATAACGTAAAATGAAATTGATAGAAAGAATTACTATTTCTATTACTTATCTTCTAACAACTATTGGCCAAAAATAGATTTTTTTACATTAATTTGGCGATACATATTTTGGAGGTCCCATGCCAACGTTACGTCCGCTAGGTGATCGAGTATTATTGAAACCGCTCGAACAAGAAACCAAAACCAAGTCAGGAATTGTTCTACCTGAATCAGTTCAGCAGAAATCCAATGAAGCCAAAGTGGTGGCGGTCGGTCCGGGTAAATACGAAGATGGCAAACTCATTAAGCCAGAAGTTAAAGTTGGTGATGTGGTTCTCTATTCTGAATATGCCGGCCAAAAGGTCAAAATTGACGATGTTGAACACCAAATTATCCGCTTAGATGATATTCTAGCGGTTTACGAAAAGTAATTGGAGTAAAAATGGCAAAAGATATTCGATTTTCTGATGAAGCGCGAGCCAAAATTCGCAAAGGGGTAAATACTCTGGCCGATGCGGTGAAGATTACGCTTGGGCCTAAAGGGCGAAATGTTATTCTAGAAAAATCATTTGGCGGACCAACCATTACGAATGATGGTGTTACCATCGCGAAAGAGATTGAAATTGAAGACAAATTTGAAAATGTGGGGGCTCAGCTCGTCAAGCAAGTAGCTGAAAAAACCAATGACGTTGCTGGAGACGGTACCACCACTGCTACTATTCTTGCCCAAGCCATTATTAACGAAGGTATGCGGAATGTGACGGCCGGGGCTAATCCCATGTCGATTCGTCGCGGGATTGAACGCGGAACCGAAACGGTGGTGGCTGAATTAAAAAAACGAGCCAAAAAAGTCCAGGGCAAGGAAGAAACAGCCCAGGTGGCTTCGATTTCTGCTAACGATCCCGCGATTGGTGAACTGATTGCCGAAGTGTATGACATGGTGGGGCGAGATGGAGTGATTACCGTAGAACAGTCACAAACCTTGGGTGTTGAAAAAGAAGTTGTGGAGGGAATGGAGTTTGATAATGGTTATATTAGCTCCTACTTCGTGACTGATTCGACCCGGATGGAAGCGGTGCTCGAAAAACCGTCAATCCTCATCACGGATAAAAAGATAACTTCAATTCAAGAGATTCTTCCTCTCTTGGAGCAATTGGCGCAATCAGGCAAAAAAGAGCTCCTCATTATTGCTGAATCCGTCGAAGGTGAGGCATTGGCCACCTTGATTATCAATAAGCTGCGCGGCATTTTGAATGTCTTAGCCGTAAAAGCACCGGGTTTTGGCGATCGCCGTAAAGAAATGCTTCAAGATATTGCGATTCTGACCGGTGGGGAAGTAATTAGTGAGGATTTAGGTATTAAGCTTGAAAATGCAACTCCCGCCATGCTGGGAGAGGCTCGCCGAGTGGTATCTGATAAAGATCATACCCTCATCATTGATGGTAAGGGCGATCACAAACAGATCAAAGCTCGTCAGGAACAAATCAAAGCCCAGTTAGCGAAAGCAACATCTGATTATGATAAAGAAAAGCTGCAGGAACGTCTCGCTAAGTTGTCCGGCGGGGTAGGCGTGATTAAAATCGGGGCTGCCAGTGAAGTCGAACAAAAAGAGGTCCAGCATCGAGTCGAAGACGCGGTAGAAGCCACGAAAGCAGCTCTCGAAGAGGGAATTGTTGCGGGAGGTGGCGTAGCACTCGTTGATTCGATTAAACAACTTGATAGTCTGAAAGTCGCTGATGATGAAAAAATCGGTGTGGCTATTTTGCGCAAAGCGTTAGAAATTCCAATGCGTCAAATTGCTGAAAACGCTGGTATGGATGGTTCGGTCGTGGTTGAGGCAGTTAAGAAGTCGCCTCCTGGTATGGGTTATAATGCGGCAACAGGTGACTATGTCGACATGATTAAAGCCGGGATTATCGATCCCTTAAAAGTAACTCGTAGCGCTCTGCAAAATGCTTCTTCTGTTGCAGCCATGCTGTTAACTACTGAAGTCGCGGTGGTAGAGAAACCAGAACCAAAATCTTCGGCTATGGGTGGTGGTGGTGGGATGCCCGGTGGAATGGGTGGCATGCCCGACATGATGTGATAAATGACCTACTGATTTGACGTCTCGCTTCGTTAAAACCTGCGAGACTCACGCTACGTACCTCCATGTACGTGTCATTCGTTTCTCGGTTTTGCCTAGCGATACATTCAAATCAGATAGATCATAGAAAACACTAAAAAAGCGGCGTAAAGCCGCTTTTTTAGGTCCGAATTCCTTACGGTTTCTTTTGGAGTTGGTGTAATAATACGCTAAATGCTTCACCGATACCGGGTAATACGGACAGTTTTTGTAAGAGAAAAATGATAAGCCCGATAATCACGGTGGCACCGATAACTGTGCCCAATCCACTCAACGTGCCTGAAAAGAGCGATCGCCAGCCGCGCTGGCCGGCCGAAAGGTGTTTGATATCCTTGTCTAACTCCTGCACATCTTTATCGAGGGTATTGAGCGATTTAACTAATTTTTCAGGTTGTTTTTGTTCTTTGTCTTCCATGATGCATTAAAATAATTAGGGCTAACTCTCTGATAGTCCTATATGGGTTCGGCGGGCATGGGTGATATTTTTAGTTTAATCGTTGTATCATTAGCTATCAATAGGGCGTGCGGAGTAATTTTTTCGACTGCGCGAGATGGAATAGTCCAGGTCCGAAAAAGTTGATGAATCACAAACGTATCAATAAGTCCGGTTTGTCGTGAAAATGTAAAATCATGAACAAACCCGACAAGTACTTTAGGATGTATGGTCCATGCCGGAAGGCTGAAGATTCGTCGCGATTCTGTTGGCTTTTCAACTATTTTGGCGTGGATTTGAATATGATAATCGTTATATTCAGTCACACAGCCGAGCGGAATAAAAGCCTGACTTTCATTTTGACCAGCCCGACCGATTAAAAAACCATCAACAGTCATAAGGTTGGGGTTTATTGTAATCGTCTCTACTATACCCACCCGATCCCCATGATTATTAGGGGTTGTCTCCTCAATCACCGGCAGACCAAGGAGCAATCGCGCCGACTGTTGTGGCATTGCTAGTCCTTATTTTACCCGTTCCAAATAGCTACCGTCCCGAGTATCGATTCGGATCGTGTCGCCGGTGTTAACAAATAGAGGAACTTGGATTTCTGTACCAGTTTCAATTTTTGCTGGCTTGGTGGTAGCCGAAGCAGTATTGCCTTTAAACCCGGGTTCAGTATAGGTTACTTTTACATCGATTTTGATCGGTAGGGAAACAGTGATTGGTTTGTCTTGATACGACAGAATATCAACATTCATTCCATCGAGTAGGAATTGAGCACTGTCGCCAATTTGCTCCTGGTTGATGCCGTATTGATCAAACGAGGTTGTATCCATAAAAATGAAATTACTGCCTTCACGATACAAATATTGGGCTTGCGAACGAGAGAGATCAGCTTCTTGAATCTTATCGTTGCCCTTAAAAGTATTCTCAATGATCGCACCATTAACCAGATTTTTTAACTTCGTCCGTACAAATCCACCACCCCGTCCCATCATGGCGTGTTCTCGCTTCACAATAATATGGGGCTGATTGTTCCAAGTAATGGCGATTCCGGGCCGCAAGTCATTAATGGATAACATTTTATCTGGTTGAATATGGCATTAAAGCCAGATATCGTGCGTTCTTAATTGATCGAGATAATATCCGTTGGCACTTAGCACACACGCCGGTGTCTTTTGATTCTTTAATTTTTCCCCATGGGGTAACATAACGCTGCAAGGTCGCGGCGTCTTTATAATCGGGTTTAATATTCTTTTTCGTGAAATAACATTCACGTTTTCTCTGTTGTCGAGCCATTTAAGTTAGTTCCTATACTTTTTGCTTGTGTTCTTGTGTTTTATGTATTGGGTCTGCCCACTAACGTGCCAGCTTGTCTGGCGCGTTAAGTCTAAAACGGTAGATCAGACAAGTCGATTTCTTCATCGCCACTTGGCGGGGTTGCCGGTTGCGAGTTGCTTGTTGTATCAGCTTTTTTCGACGCAGCGGGTTTTGCTGCTGGTCGGACAGGTGCTTCACTGTGAGAGGTAGTATCTCCTTCTCCTCGAGGCGAAAGCGCAATAATGTTTTCCGCAATAATTTCCGTGCGTTGACGCTTGGCCCCGTCTGGTGCTTCCCAAGAACGAGTTTGCATCCGACCTTCGACATAGGCTTTCTTGCCTTTTGACAGAAGCTGTTGCGAAATTTCCCCTAATTTCCCCCAGGCAACAATTTCGTGAAATTCGGTCGCGTCCTGCGTTTCACCTTCCTTGGTTGTCCATCGGCGATTTGTGGCAATTGAGTAACTTGCAACAGCTTGGCCGCTTGGGGTATAGCGCAATTCTGGGTCTCGAGTTAAGTTGCCAATAAGGGTTACACGGTTGAGGCTAAACATAAAATCCTTTCTACACGTCTTGTGTCGTTCTTCTTATTTTGTAATATCTTCGTTTAATAGTGCGTCTAATTTCTCGTCAAGAGCTTTTTGATCAACTTCAGTCGTTTTT
>JBGPML010000048.1:0-6570 GCA_041486955.1 Patescibacteria group bacterium | reverse complement strand
GGACTGACTTGCCCAGAATGTTCCACGTGCGGACCTCGACACAGATCAGTGAAATCACCCGAAGTATAAGTCGTTAGTTCTTCTGACTCTGGTATGTCGGCAATCAGTTCTAGTTTATAGGGTTGATTGGCAAATTTCTCTTTTGCCTCTTCACGTGAAATAGATGCCTTAGTAAAAGCAAAATCTTGCTCAACTAGTTCATGCATGGTTGCGGCAAGCGTCGCAAGATCTTCGGGTGTCAAAGGCGTATCAAGGTCAAAATCGTAATAAAAACCGTTATCAATTACTGGGCCGATGCCTAATTTAGCCTCGGGACGTAATTTTAAAACCGCCATCGCTAATAGATGAGCAGCCGAATGCCGCATCCTGTACAGTAAATCTTTCTCTTCCATATATTCGTATTGTAACTTTTTTACTCTCTTGAGACAAGAAAAGAGACCAGGTAGGAACCTGGTCTCTGGGGAGAAGCACGACAGACTATGAACCATTTATGTCGTTTTCGAGCGATTAAGTCGAGCGAACACATCACGGGGCATCAATCGAAAGGAAAACTGAAGTCGCATAACTTCTATCCCTGTCGGCGAGCCTAGATGAATAGTACCGCGCGCGTCGCCTTGGAACCCGCGTTTCCGAAGCGCACCATCAAGGGTGGTACTAATAACCACCGTTTCATCCACGGTAGCTCGAGAGAAAATCTCATACTGACCGCTCGTTACCATGGTGACACAGTCTTGATACTGATTTTGTGATAGGAGCAGGCAAGCCCCGACTTGGTGAGCCATTTCTTGGAGAAGATAGCCAGGGACGATGCCGAAATGGCCCCGACAGTCATCCTCGGTGATTCGTCGAGAGCCAATTGCCTGGTCTCGAGCGGCAATTCGAACCTCATCAACATAGATGGCTCGCGGATCGTCGTACGGCAGAGTTCGTTCCATCGCGTCACGATCGAGGACCAATTCTCTTTCTTGAACGGCCATGTGTTCCTCCTTTTCTTTCGTAACATGAGTCCGATGATCGGATATAGTATAGCTGAATCGCCAAGCGCTGTAAAGGAAGTCAGTATGTAATTTATACACTTTTCTTTATGCCTCAAATTGGTTAGAATGAGCCTGTCATGTTTACCCCCTCCGATTCCACGTTGTATATTTTATCGTTTGATATTGATGGAACCTTAACCGGTCCTGATTACTCGATTTATGGCATCTTCGGGATTTATGAAACGCTGCTCCGCGAACTCCAGCAGATAAGTGGGATTGAGGTTATATTAAACTCGGGTAAGCCATTCCATGTTCTATCGGCCAATGCGGCCAGGTTCGGCGGGCGTTATATTATCGCCAGCAACGGAGCTGCCTACCAAGCTCTTGGCAGCGAACGAGTTGTATTCGGTGGAGGAAGCGAAGATCTGGTCATGCTACGCGCTCTCCTTGGATTGAGCCCGCATGATGAGGGTGTTAAAGAAATCCAGCTCGATGGTGCAAGTTACGAAGTTGTCGTCGAAGAAGATGAATACCACGACACAGTGTTATGTCTTTTTAGTGAACCTGAATGGGTGTCGCATCGTTGGACGTTTAAAGGGGGCATAGATCGAATGACGCTCTATCTTCATTTGCGTAATCTGATTGCTGACCACCACCTAAAACTTCACGTCTTGCAGCCTCACGGTGATGGGGCGGTTGATGTGGTGCGGATTCATAATGAAAAACCAATCGATAAATCAACCTTGCCTGATATGGTTGATACAATTTGGCCGGATGTCCCCAATATCCGGATTGCCATGTTCGGTGACGGTTCAAATGATGTTCCGGCTATGACGGCAACAGGAGTATTAGGCGTGACTTTTTCTGAGTCGGATGAAGCACGAGTGATTGCTCCCGTATTACGACATCGCGGCATTGTTACATCGCTCCCAGCTTGGGTAAAGCATGCCAATGGTGGATATCAAACAGGCGGGGGAGTGATTGAAGGGGTGAAAATTTTAGCTGAACGAGGCTTTTTTGATCATAAAAAACAGAAGGTTTTAAAATTATGCGAACGGGCCTTTAAAAAAATGAGCTCGGAAGCGTCGTCCGAGCTCATTGGGTTGGAGTTGTAGATCCTCAGGAGGCTAAACGTCGCTGCAGAGACCGATATCCCTCCATAACCATCGCGGCGCCCCATCCAAGCCATGACCAAAAGTGGATGAAGTAGTGAAATCGTTCCACTTTGCGTTTTTTTGGAGAGAGAACATCTTTCGTTGCGTGGATTTGAACCGGAGTTAAGAAGAGGTTGAGGAACGACAAGCGAATTCGACGGCAGTGGTGATATTCTGACACCACGTATTTCTCGCTTCCCCAGAAGATACTATTTTTCCACATCAGCCACATAAACTCAAAGACGTTGCCGTACGTATGCATGGCTTTGACTCCACTCAGTCCGTGGATTCTGGTTCCCGCGACACCGTACGAAGCGAAACGCGACATCAGAACACCGGTAGCGATCGTCTGTCCGGGGTGATCTAACCCGCCCGAAACTGGCAGCCAGACTTCATAGCCTTCTTTTTCTTTTTGTCTGGCCAATGCAACAGCCGTGTTAATCCGGTTGGCGGTATTCGTGCCTTCGAGAGAATTCTTTGGAAAAACTTCTCCTCCCGGCACCATAATGACACAGATCTTCCTCACGCTCGTCCCTCCTTATTTTCCTACGAGAGTTGCAGTCGAATGATACCATAAACCTAAAATTGCGACAATAGAACCTCAGAATTTATTGAGTCGGAATTGGGAATAATTCAGCCAATTCTTTGATTCGTTTTACATTGGCTCGTTTGTTTTCGAGAATGTCGGCAATAATCTCCGCCATTTCTTTCGCTTCAGATGTTGTAATCCCGCGGGTTGTAATCGCTGGTGTCCCCATGCGAATCCCCGATGGTTTAAACGGACTGGCCGGATCGTGCGGAATGGTATTTTTATTGGCGACAATTCCAGCCTTTTCTAACAGTTCCTGAGCTTCGGCTCCCGTAATATTTTTATTGCGTAGGTCTAATAACCAGAGATGGTTATCGGTTCCATCTGTCACCACAGTAAAGCCTTGAGATTTAAGAGTCTCTACCATTACCTGGGCATTGGTAATAATTTGTTTACAGTATTTCTTATAATCACTTGAATCTGCTTCGAATAAACATTGAGTAATAGCCGCGATCGTATGCAAGTGTGGTCCACCCTGCATGCCGGGAAAGACCATTTTATTGATTTTTGTGGCGAGCTCTTCATTTTGTGCGAAAATTAGGGCACCTCTCGGTCCACGGAGCATTTTATGGGTTGTTGTGGTCACCACATCAGCGACACCAAATGGAGATGGATGTAAACCGGTGGCGACTAATCCGCTAATATGAGAAATATCAGCTAATAAATAGGCCCCAACCTTTTTTGCAATGGCGGCAAACTTTTCAAAATCAATTATTCGGGCATAAGCGGTTGCTCCGGCAATAATCAATTTAGGTTTATGTTCTTTAGCGAGTGCTTCCAGATCGTCGTAATTAATTAAATGTGTTTTCGGGTCAACGTCATAACTGACGGAATTAAATGCTTTGGCCGTAATATTTACTTTATGACCGTGGGTTAGATGTCCACCGGCTGGTAGATTTAAGCCCATAATCGTGTCACCTTGATTCAATAAGGCAAAATAGGCCTCGACGTTGGCCGGAGAGCCGGAATATGGTTGCACATTGACCAAATAATCAGTGTGAAAAACCTTTTGAGCCATTGTCTGACAGAGTGTTTCCAATAGATCGGCGTTTTCTGTTCCGCCATAATAGCGTTTCCCAGGATAGCCTTCAGCATATTTGTTGGTAAAACAGCTGGCTTGGGCCTGCTGGACTGCGGCAGAAACGTAATTTTCGCTGGGAATTAGCGTAAAGCAACCCTGCTGACGGACTAATTCTTTATCGATTAATTTAGAAATCTTGGAATGTAAGCTCATAGAATTAAAACCACTCAAACTATATCACGACTCGGTCAAAAATTGAAAAGACTCAGCAGACAAAAGTTTTTGACTTTTTATGCCCACTGTGGTTTGTTGAGCCTGAGAGGGAAAGGAGACCATGGCCGAAAAACCGTTCGATTCAATCAACCCAACAACAACAAATCCCGGCGATCAGCTCAATCAAATTCTGGTTGATTTAGTTAAGCAAGAGGCGAATGGCGTTTTCTCGTTTTTAAGCGATAAAGCTATCATCCGAGAGCGGGATCAAGGAAACATTTTAATTGAACCCTTCAATCGCGAAAATCTTGGTACCGGCTCGTATGATGTTACGCTAGGTATGTACTATTACCGTGAAAATCGTGATGCTAATGGGCTGTCTTTCTATAATCCTTATTCAAAAGCCGATGTTGCCCGGGTGTGGGGTGGGCAAGACGATTTTTATGAAGCGGTACAGGCTAAAGAATGGCGTCGGCAGAATCGCAATTTTCCGCTGGAAAATATTGGCGATGATGATTATATTATTGTTCTCGATCCGGGTGAAACCATTTTAGCCCACACGATTGAATTTATTGGTGGCTGTGACACCACCATCGATACGATGATGAAAGCTCGTTCGAGTACAGGACGTAATTTTCTGGAAGTGTGCAAATGCGCGGGATTAGGTGATATTGGCTATTGTAACCGTTGGACCATGGAAGTGACTAATAATTCCTCAAAATACCAGATTCCTCTAGTCGTTGGCCGCAGAATGGCTCAATTGCTCTTCTTTAAAACTGAAGGCACGATTAAAGGTGCCCTTTATACTGATTCTGGTAAATACCAAGAAACCCGAGACATTCCGAAAATGATGCAAGAATGGCATCCATCAATGATGCTGCCTCGCATGTACCGTGATCGCGAAGTGCGTAAGCTGAATGGGGAAATCTAATGCCCCGTACTGAACAAAAGAAAGTGACCGCGGTTATCAGCAAGGACGAACAGCAGTTGTTATCGTATTTCGTGACGAATTTAGATAGTAATGTCTATGGATTTAAAAATCTGCCTCAAGTAGTCATGGGAGCAATTTTCGCCGCCTATAGTCGGTCACCGTTAACCGCACGAGAAATTCTGTTAAAAAAGTTTTTAGGGGACGAAGAGTTTCAACGGTTGAGTGGTGAGATTGTCGGGCTTATGGCCGGTGAACAGTCGAAACCCCTGGTTGATCCAGAAAAAGCCGAAGCCTTTTATAGCCGAGTATTGGTTCAGTATGGTGACGATTCCGTGGCCGAGTTAGGGGTCACTCACACGGCGATCGAAAGTGTCAGTAATATCGTGGCGAAATTAGTTGAGGATCGCCGGATCGGATTAAACCCATTAGAGAAATCATCGCGTTATGTTCAATTCAACGATAAAAACCAGTCGGGCGAGTATAATTACCACCGACCAGCCAAGATCCTCACTACTAATTTGGGTAAAACCTATATCGAGGCAATGGATCTGCTTTTTGATACCTATTCGACTTTGCTCGATTCACTCAAACGCCATCTATCTACCCGATTTCCCAAAAAAGAGGGCCAAAGTGATACGGCGTATAATACCGCTCTTCGGGCTCAAGCCTGCGATGTGCTGCGTTACTTGCTGCCAATGGGAACGCTGACGAACCTTGGGGTTGTCGGTAATGGTCGAGCTTATGAATATCTCATTCAATGTCTGTTGGCCAGTCCTTTTCCAGAAGCCCACACGATTGCGCATAAGCTATTAGATGAACTACGTCAAACCTTGCCGGCCTTTGTGCGTCGAATTGAAACAGAGCGTGGCCAGGAGAGTGTCGATTATTTACGCCAGCGTCGAGAATACGAATTTGATTTACAACAACCGGAGGTTGAAGGAATCAGCGCCATTTCGCAAGGGGTGCGACTCATGCAATATGACCAAGATGGCGAGACTCGTGTTGCGGCAGCGATGCTTTATGAATCCAGTTCACATCCGCTCGACGCCATCCAAAAGACTATCTCACATGAAACCAAGGAATATGTTCGCTCAATTATCCGAGGCGCCTACACCAATCGTAAACACCGCACGCACAAAGTATCACGCGCGTTCGAACATACTCATTATGCCTTTGATATTGTTTGCGATATTGGCGCTTTTCGTGACTTACATCGGCATCGTATTTTAACTCAACAGCGGCAAGCTTATACCACTGATCTGGGCTATTTTATTCCTGAAGATATCTATGCGATTGGAGCGGAAAAAGAATATCGCAAAGCCATGGATTCTGCAAAGTCAGCTTTCGATAAGCTACGTAAAAAGCACCCCTTCGAAGCCCAATATGTCGTACCATTCGGCTATTTTATTCGTTTCACCATGCGTATGAATGCCAGGGAGGCCTTTCATCTCTGTGAATTGCGCTCAACTGAACAAGGACATTGGAGCTATCGATTCGTGGCCCAAGAAATGGCCCGTGCTATTGAAAAAGTCCACCCGGCAATCGGGGAAGGGATGATGATTGACTGGTCGGAAGGCGGGGAAATGGCTCGCTTAAAAGCCGAGCAGCGGCAAGAAGAAAAGTTAAAACAATTAGGTCTCGAACGCGATTATTAAAAAATACCCCACTTTCACAAGCGTGAAGGT
>JBGPML010000047.1:0-6605 GCA_041486955.1 Patescibacteria group bacterium | reverse complement strand
GAAATAAAATCGTCGTAGTGAATGATCTCAGCGGCAATAAAGCCTTTCGTGAAGTCGGTATGAATCACCCCGGCAGCTTCGGGAGCCGTCGCGCCCTGTTTAATGGTCCAGGCGCGAGCCTCTTTTTCACCAGCCGTATAATACGACTGTAAGCCAAGCAGGTCATAGGCCGTGCGAGCCACACGATCCAGTCCACTTTCAGTAAGTCCAATCCCATCTAGAAACTCTTTAGCTTCTTCTTGCGAGAGTTGGCTTATTTCCGCTTCAATTTGGGCGCTAACTGGCACAACTGGGTAGTTCAGTGAGGGGATATAGCGCCCTTGCAATTCGCCTTCGGTCTGATTAGCTTCATCTTCATCGACGTTTAAAACAACCATGAGTGGTTTGAGTGACATGAGTCCAAGGGATTTGAGCATATCTTTCTGCTCGTCGCTAAAATCAACATTTCGTAAGGCGTGCTCTTTTTCGAGGGATTGCCCAGCGATATCCAGCGCCTGACTCAGGATGATCGCTTCCTTATTGCCGGTCCGAACATCTTTGGCAATTGATTCTTTGCGTTTATTCACCACCTCCATGTCCGCCAGCATCAATTCCAGGTCGATAATTTGGGCGTCACGTGTCGGATCGATCGAGTCTTGGGTGTTGATGATGTTTTCGTTCTTAAAAGCCCGTAGGACTAAAATAATGGCATCAACTTCGCGAATATGAGATAGGAATTTATTGCCTAAACCCTCACCTTTGCTCGCCCCGCGAACCAGTCCGGCAATATCAACAAATTCAATCGCTGCCGGAACGATTTTTTCACTTTTGGCGATTTCGGCTAACTTGGGCAGTTTGTCGTCGGGAACATCAACAATGCCCACATTGGGTTCAATGGTGGCAAATGGATAATTGGCCGCTTCGGCGACGGAAGATTTGAGGAGTGCATTAAAAAGTGTGGATTTTCCGACATTCGGAAGTCCCACAATCCCTATCTTAAGGCTCATTAATGGATCTCATGAAGCTTAACTTTATTAACAAGAGAGTCGGATCCTCCGTAGCTTTAGCGAAGGATGGACCCACATTTGGTAGCCCGACAATCCCAATCTTTAAACTCATAACGTAATTTTAACAGGTTGGGACTTTTCTGTCGATTTTTTGCTAAGCAGTCATGCCAATAGTTTTATCTACCTTGAGATCGGTCCTATGTAATTTATGTTAAATTAAAGTAAGTATGTTCAAGAAATATTTTTCCGGCCTATCAAAAAACACATTTTTGCTTGCTTTGGCTTCATTGTTTGGAGATATATCGACGGAGATGCTCTACCCGGTGCTTCCGATCTATATCACCCAAGTTCTAAAATCAGGCGGAAGTATTGTTGGCATTATCGAAGGCGTGGCCACCGCGACACAAAATATCATTCAGGGATTTTCCGGCTGGCTGTCTGACAAACTGCAAAAACGGAAATCAATTGCCTTATTCGGATACACCTTATCTGCCATCGCTAAACCATTAATTGGCGTCGCCACTTCTTGGCAAGGAGTTTTAGGTGCGAGGTTCCTGGATCGTCTCGGTTCTGGCACTCGATCTGCGCCCAGAGATGCGTTGGTTGCGGCTTCGGCTGATGAGGGTCATCGGGGAAAGGCATTCGGGCTTGAAGGAATTGGTGACAATTTAGGTGCCTTCCTAGGACCACTTCTTGCGATACTTCTGTTGTTTTCATTTCATTCTAATATTAGGTCGATTTTTTATCTTGCAATAATACCAGGTCTTCTTGCGGTTGGTATGATTTTACTTGTTAAGGAGCAACCAATCGCCGTTGAAGCTAAGACAAAACCTGATATGAGTTTACGAAATTTCCCGCAGTCGTATTGGAAATATCTTTTCGCCACAGCAATCTTTGGGATCGGTAACTCAAGTAATGCATTCTTAATTCTTCAAACCAGGGAAATTGGGGTATCGCTTGAAAATACTATTTTTATTTATGCAATTTTTAATCTCGTCGCCGCCCTGATTTCTTATCCATCCGGCTTTTTATCAGACAAATTCAGCAGAAAGAATGTCCTGTTTGTCTCTTTCGTCATATTTCTGATCGTTTATATTGGCTTTGCAATTTCAAAAAGCATTATTGTAATTGCATTCTTGTTCGCCTTATACGGCGTATTTCAGGGGATATTCCGCTCAGTCGGCAAAGCGTACGCGAGTGATTTTGTCCCTCAAAATCTTAGGGCAAGCAGTATCGGCTGGTACGCCACAACCGTAGGATTGTCCGGGTTGGTAGCCAGTATTGTTGCGGGGCAATTATGGGACAAAGTAAATCATCCAGCCGTATTCATATACGGCGCTATTTTCGCCGTAGTTGGCAGCGTTGCACTTCTAATTTTAGTTCCAAAAAGGGTGGATGGAAATAATTTTTGATTGAAGACTCAACTGTCTAGAAATTAGTTGCGTCGCTATCGTTTTGGCTGAGGCTGGAATCCATGCTATCAAGGTCAACTTTATCTAACTGACTGTTTGCAGTTTGAAGATCGGTGTCACTTGTAATGCTTGCAGAGGATGAGGTTGTTGATGACGCGGTTGGCGAAGCTGTCGTTGTGGTGGTTGATGCCGGCGTTTGGGTCATCATCCAGTAGGCAACACCAGCAATAATGATCAAAACTAAAACGATAATCGTAATCATGAGCCAAGGGGTCTGTTTTTGTGGGACAGGAGGTGTTGGTTCCATAGTTGCTCCTTAAGGTGTGGCGGTTGCCGTAGTGGTTGGCGAAGTTGTCGGGCTAGCTGAACTTTGAGTCGTGCCTGTGACAGAGCGAACGGCAACAATAAGATTTTTAATTGAGGTGCGATACTCTTTCAAAGCATTTTTAACAGCTTGCATATCCGTTCGATACTGCGTCAGCTGGCCTTTGGGATCGTCACTCGTACAACTAAAAGCTGTCGCATCACTTTGGGCTTTTGTTAGCGCCGTCCCAACGGCGGTTTGTTTGGTCGCAATTTCTGCGATGAGTGTATCGTAATTACTCACTGTTTTGCCGCTTGGAATAACGGTATCAGTATAATAGGTTTTAACATGCGTCGTAATGTCAGTGAATGTCTCTTGCATGTTCATGGCCAGTTTTGTCAGCTGGTCAGATCGCTTTTGGATCGCTGCTTCCCGAGCCTGACAGGCTTTTAATTTAGCGTCAGCCAGTCGTGTCGCAGCAAGGGCTCGAGCACTTGCCGCTGCTGATGGAGTTGCTGTTGTCCTAGCTTGGGCTAATACGACCGTATTTGATAGTGCAACGAGCAAAAGAATTATTCCACCATGGGTAAGGTTTTTTCTAGTCATGCTATTATCCTTTCTTAATACTAGTATAGCGTCAAAACAATAACGAATGTCAAGTCGAAACCACTCCTAAAACGAGAACTATCTTTCGTTATTACGTTTGCTTTTTACAATCTTCCAAAAAAGCCATTATTACCCCTTCCTCTTTCCGTAGCTGCTTGTAATTTCCGAGTTGTTTTGGGGAATAGCGAGTCAACGAATCTACGGACTTATTTTTAACGTAGGTATCGATCAATTTCGGGTGAATATAGGCTTTTCGGCAAACCGCAGGGGTATTACCGAGTTCTGCCGCAACTTTTTTGATAGCAAAGTTGAGATTCTTTTTCATAGCCGTTTCAGTTTTGCACGGATCGCATTTTTGGAGAGCGACAGAGGCCAAAACAGTGCCTTTCCAGGTTCGAAAATCTTTGGCCGTAAACTCTTGGCCGGTTATTTCTTGCAAATAGTCATTAATATCTTCGGAATGGATGTTATGCAAATTATCGTTGTCGTCAACAAATTGAAATAGTTCCTGCCCGGGTAAATCTTGTAAATCGTTGACGATTTTGGCCAATTTTTTATCGTGAAGCGTAATTTCGTGATATTGGTTACTTTTGCCCTTAAAAGCAAAAGTTATGTCGTGCTGATCAACGTCGACATGTTTGTTTTGCATTGTGGTCAACCCGTATGACTTATTCTCTTTAGCATACTCTTCGTTACCAACACGAATGAGGGTCTTTTCGAGTAAATCGACTAAGGTTGCAAGAACTTTTTCACGCGGTACGCCCGGTAAATTCAAATCAGCTCCAACTTGGCGTCGAATCTTAGGCAGTGATTCACCAAAGGATTTCATCCGGGAGTATTTACTTGCACGACGGGCGTCCTGCCAGCTTACGTGATAACGGTATTGTTTCCGGCCACGCTCGTCCATTCCAGTGGCCTGAATATGACCGTTCTTATGTGGTGAAATCCAAACATCAGAATAGGCCGGTGGAATAGCCAGAGAATTAATCCGGTCGACGACTGAATGGTCTTTAATTCGATCGCCTTTATTGTTGAAAAAATGAAATTTTTCTCCGACTCGTTTTCGCGTAAAGCCAGGAATTGTGTCTGATTCGTAACGAAGGCCAGCTTTTTGAGCTACCTCTTGCGGATCGGTATTAACAGGTTTGGTTTGCGGCATTTAAATCGTTTTCTATAGTAAATATGATTATATGGTATCAGGAAATGAGAGAGGATGTAAAAGGGAGCAAGATTTCCACCTATATTGGATCCTGGACATTGTTAATTTATAAAAGTAGTGTTATCACTATATTGAAATATACGTTCAAACGAGGAGCTTTATGTACAATCGAATAATCCGTATCTTCACTTCGATTCTGACTATTGCTATGGTTTTGCTTACTTCATATCGGGTAAATGCGGCAACTCAATCTCCTGCACACCATTGGTATGTCGATGCCGGCGCAGGTGCACCAACCAGCAGCGTAACGGCGATGAAGTTTTATCCATCGATCATTACGATTAACGAAGGTGATTCGATCACTTGGCGAGTAAAAGGAGATGCTCATACCATCGGCTTTTTATCTGGTGCAACGCCTCCTATTCCAGGCAGTCCTGAGTCACTGAATCCCATTGGTGGCACGAGCTATGACGGTTCGGGCATTATTAGTTCGGGACTCGTTGAACCTCACGGTTCATATACGCTTATGTTTACTCATGCGGGCACTTTCGATTATCAATGCCTTATTCATCCAAGCATGCACGGCCAAGTGGTGGTTAATCCTGCGGGCACACCGTATCCCACAAGCCAATTAGAATATAACCGAGAAGCTCGATCTCTGGAATCCCAAGACATTTTTACCGGAATTGATTTATTGTCCAGCAACAAAGTTACTCCTCCATCCCTGAATAATGATGGTACTCAAACGTTCTACGCCAAAACTGGGATGGGAATAGGAGATGTCGCAATTATGCGGTTCCTTCCAGGGGTCATGTTTATTCATGTCAACGATTCAATTACCTGGACGAATGAGGATCCCATGGATCCGCATACGGTAACTTTTCCTGGTTCTGCAACCGATATACCCGAACTGCCAGATCCGGCGGCCTTTGTGCCAATTGGTGGAACCTCATTCGACGGCATACAACTTACCAGCTCAGGACTTCTTTCACCCAAGGGAGCACCGGGAACAAACTCTTATACCCTCAAATTTACCGAAGCAGGTCAGTTTGCCTACGAATGTCTCCTCCATGATGAGATTGGTATGAAAGGCACAGTCATCGTCCTGAAGTAATCCTCTACAGAAAAGGTTTGGACGCTTACTCCTATAAATTGCTCACTGGTGAAATAAAAAAACCGCTCGCTAATGCAACGGTTTTCTTATTGATTTAGCCAATCAATCCGATAGTGATACCCATAACTAAGAGGGAGACTAACTGATAACCAGTATTAATGGTAAACAGCTTCCATGATTTTTCACTAAACAGGACATCGGTAGCCTGTACCGGCATAACGAATCCAAGCCACATCCAAATCGCCGTACTAATTCCGGTTGAAACAAAGGAATAGTGGAAATAGTATTCAGAGAAGGTCATAACATGGAACATAATGTAGGCGGTCAATAGAGAAAGAATAAAACTGATGGAATACATCTTACCGAGGTTCTTTTGCTCTTTCAGTTGCTCGGTCGTCTTACCAATAGCTTTCAGCCAGGCATTACCAAGGAGGAACGGACTGTAATAGAGCCAGCCAGCGACAAAAGCTGCGACAGCCGCGACTAATACAGCCCAATAATTTACTGCAACGTTCATAAACGAATCACCTACTTTCTAACCTGATTATATCCCGAGTGACCAAAACGACGCAACCAGGGTGCGTTAGTTCATTAAAATGGTAGATTTTGAATTCTGAAGCGATTCGTGGTTTAGTAATATCGCCAATTGGGCAAGCTGGAGAGATAAGGGGAAGAGATATGGACCTGCTGAATTTGCTTGAGCAAAAAAGAGGACTTCTCGATGGGCATTTTGTGCTTTCTGCAGGTGACCACAGCCCAAAGTATCTATGCGTCGACCCACTTTTATGTGACCCAAGGCAAGTTTACGAGCTCTGCGCGCCCCTTTTGAGCCCGTTCCGGCACAAAGGGGTTACCACAGTCGTCTCGCCTGCGATTGGTGGGATCGTGTTGTGCCAAGCGGCAGCGTTGTGGATGACGTTAAATGGTTCAATTGACGAAGTTGTGTACGCTGCCTGGGCCGACAAAACTGTCGACGGCGGTTTTGACTTCGAGCGCTGGGGATTCGCATTCTACGTCGGAGAAG
>JBGPML010000046.1:0-6646 GCA_041486955.1 Patescibacteria group bacterium | reverse complement strand
CTTCTGTTTCGAGATCCAACCAAGTAATTCTGAATAGGTCCAGGTGGTTATGCCGCGGAGTTTAGCGGAATTTACTTCCGGATTATCACTACCGAAGGCAGTACCTAAAACGACTAAATCGACATTCGGACCGATATGTTCAGCGGCAAATCCGACCATTGGAGTAATACCGGCATCTTTGAGAGATGAATCAGTAATAAATTCCTCATCAACATCTGAACCAGTAATACTATACCCCATTCCCTGGGCGACAATTGCGAGAGCCGACATGCCGACACCTTTAATACCAATAAAATGGAGATGTTTAAAATGTTCGGTCATGCGACCCCTCCTCCCAGGGCATTGACCGCCGCTTGAAATTGATCACCGCGGTCAACATAGCTCTTGAACATGTCAAAACTGGCCGCTGACGGTGATAACAACACGACCCCGCCTGGTTTTGCCACTTCGGCAGCCTGTTTTACAATATTTGGCATAGTGTCAGCCCCATCAATAATCGTTGCCTCTGCTCCTGACGACTCCAACATTTGCTTCATTTTTTTACCTTCCTGGCCAATGCAAATAACGTTGGTGACCGTACTATTTGAAATAGCTCGAATGAGTTCGTCATAGGCCAAGCCTTTGCTGGCCCCGCCAAGAATAAGCGTGATTGAGCTCATGAAAGAATTAATTGCTGCCATTGCCGCATCTGGCAACGTTGCAATTGAATCGTCATAGTATTTAACGCCATTTTTTTCTGCGACGAATTCTAAGCGATGATGAAGCCCGGTAAACGTACTAATCCCTTCGTGGATAGCGTCTTCACTCGCTCCGGCTAATGCGGCGGCAGTTACGGCGGCGGTAACATTCTCTAGATTAAATTCACCGGTTAATTTCACATCGTATCGTGTGCCTATTATTGTGTCATTAAATTCCGGCCGACGTAGCACAATATTCTCGCCCTCTATAAACGCACCTTGCTCAACTGGCTGGACTCGAGAATAGTAATAAACTTGAGCTTTGGTTTTATGCGCAAAATTAGTTGTCACATCTGAATCGCGAAAGAGAATTGCATAGTCATTTTCCGATTGATGCGCAACAATATTTTCCTTCGCTTGATGATATTCAGCCTCGTCTTTATGATAATCTAAATGATCGAGGGTGATATTTAGAACAACAGCAATATGGGGACTCACGGTCATATCCTGCAATTGAAAACTCGATAACTCTAAGATGACCCAATCTTTTTCCGTTACTTTTTCAAGCAGACCTAAGGCCGAAGCGCCAATATTCCCGGCAATATAGACCTCTCCTTCAAATTCTCCCTTATTTTTACCCGCTTTTAATGAATATTCAATAAAACTGGCGGTTGTGCCTTTACCTTTGGTACCGGTGACGGCAATGGTTTGGGCCTGGCACTCTTCTAAAAACAGTTGTGTCTGGCTGGTAATGATTACCCCGGCTTTTTTGGCCTCTTGAATTTCTGGTGTGAGGTAGGGAAGACCGGGAGTGCGAAAAATAACATCATAATCAGTTAAATTTTTAAGATAGTCCGCTCCAAGTCGAAGCTCAGCGTCAATTGGGGAATTGGTATTTCGACTCCGCTCAATATCTTCGAGGAGAGACTCTTTTTTGTCACAAATTGTGATTTTAGCTCCCCTCTTCTCCAAAAACGGCACTAACTCGGCATTATTAACGCCATAACCGACAATCGCAACTTTCTTATTCTGGAAATTTTGTTTCATAATATTAAGCTCTTCTGTTTTTCACTGTAACAAATGTTTCAAAAAAAACGAGCCCCTGTACCATCCGTAACTTACGGAGGTACAGGGTGATCTAATCATCCTCGATTTACTTTCTCGATTTTCTTCTCAAGCCGTTGAACCGATCAAACGACTTAAGAAGTGGAGTCAATGAGCGCCGCGACGCCCACTCTTGCTGCTCGAATTTGGCAAGCATTCGCTTCAGATCATCGAGGTTTGGTCGACGGGTATTGTACCAATACAATACCGCAAGAGCACCGATCATTATCGCAAAAACATGGTCACTTCTCATACTCCCCCTACACATAGTTCCTTATTTTTATGTATCACATCATTTTTGACAATTCAAAAGGGAGGGCCCGAAGGGCCCTCCCTGTGGGAGAAATCGTTCTACTGCGAAGATAGGTCAGTCGTTGTCGGATTAGTCCTGAAGTATAATCCTACTAACAAAATCAAACAAATGGCCATGAAGCAAAGGTAGGCAATTACGCCCTTATGACAGAGGTCCGTCATCCCGATCGGGGAGCGCTCTATCAAACCGTTCAAATTCAACCCACAGAAACCTACCATCCCAATAACTGCAGCATATCCGAAGACCTTCATCTCCACCTCCCTGTCAGTGAAAGTACTTCTCTAAGCCTGCATCAGTAGGAAAAGTATACTCTATGATCACTCCTTTGGCAAGTCCTTTTGTTCTTTATCGAGCTTTTTGAGAATCAAAGATATTTTTCGAAAATCAGATATCAACGTGTCTTTCAGTCCCGCATTATAGAGGGCCGCGGCCGGATGATAGAGCGGGAGATAGACTCGACCGTCAGCTCGGCGGAACGGCCGACCGTGCACTTGGGAAATAGTTCCAACATTGGGTAGTAATTGGCTCATCGAATGACGACCAAGCATGACAATAATTTTAGGATTAATGATTTCGATCTGTTTTTGAAGCAGTGGAAAATGAGCGGCAATTTCTTCGGGCAACGGATCTCGATTATTTGGCGGGCGTTGTTTCACAATATTAGTAATAAAAACGTCTTCCCGTTTCAGGCCTATGCCTTCCAGCATTTCGGCTAAAAATTTACCCGCCGCGCCCACAAATGGTCGTCCTTGTTCATCTTCTTTCTGTCCTGGGGCTTCGCCAACAAACAGAATCTCAGCATTAGGACTTCCTTCCCCCGGCACAAACGACTTAGCGTCATCATAAAGCCGCTTCGTTTTCAATTCTTCGTAAACTTCGTTCAGGGCCTTGGTTTTATCCATGCTGCTATCATAGCAACAGAAGACAGTATTTACCAAATTCATAAAAGTCGCTATAATAATTTCGTCTTCAGGATTCTGATCGTGTCGAGGAGGAACGATGAGAAAATCAGAAGAAGTCGAGGTTACCCTAATTCAGCTTGTTACCGCACTTTTTGTTGCGGTATCAGAGCTATATTCATCGGCGACAACTTGGTACGCGGTAGCGCGAAGGACTGGGATTGACTACAGTGTCTTTCAAGCCAGCGCCTTTATGATGCTCGAGGACAAACAGGTTGTGGTTGATTCAAGGCACCGTATCAATCCAATCTGTCACATTGTACGGGTTAACCAAGGGAGTCAATTGGATGCCGCTGGACACCTAGAGACACTCTTAGGACCCGGGAGAATCAGAGTTGGCCAAGTGTATGACATTCTCGAGCTGGCAAGAGAGGTCAAACAGCGACTCGACACATCCAGCAACGTCAAGTGAACAGAGGGAAAATGATGATACTATTTCCAATCCCGCCGTGAGTTTCCCGGCGGGTGTTTTTTATTGTCATGTATCTTTAATCAGTATATAATCTGGCCAACGACTTCTAGTGCTCGAATTGTCGAGACAGACCGTCAAAGGAGACCCCATGCGCGCAGGACTTCCGCTATTATTAGTGGCAATCGTCTTGGAGATGGTGCTTTATGTCGTCGGACGGCTCTGGGCTCCAAGTGTCTTTGAGATTGGGACGTTGGTCGCGATTCTTGTTGTGGGAGGGGCAGCTTGTCGCTCGCTCTTTTCCATCATGATCCCCGACCCGTCGGATAAAGAGAACTACAACCCTTGGGATGGAGACGCCTATGCCGTGATGGGGTGCATTTTCATTGCGATTACCTTGATCCCAGCATGGTTCATTGGAATATCGAACACAGCGGGATTTCATAGACTGATTTATTCAGGACAATGTCCGCATGGCCGGTGGTTTGTGGATGAGAACGGCAGCACACAATGTTGCTGGCTCAGCCCTGTACCGGCGCAGGGCATGATTGTCCAGCGCGGAACGACCGACAGCAAAGAACTTGACCTGCCACCCCAGATCATCGTCAGATTATCTGATGGCCGCGTCCGGCTCCTTCCCCCGACCAAACCGCTCCTCCAATACGCCGAAGTTGGTACAAAAGTCCAGATCATCCCTGGGTTTAACCTTGACAACGTCGAAACCGATCCGGTCGCACCGACGGATATGAGACTCGTTAACTAATCCTCCTGAACCCCCGCTAGCCAACCTTTAACTAATTCTCCGGTTAGCGGGCTTTTTCTTACTTAAAATCACAGAGAACTTACTATGTTAGATGAATTTCAAGGCGAAACCTAGTCTCGAAATGAGTCGTACTTGGACGTACGGCGAATGAGACACGCAGGTTTTAACGCCGAAAGTCGCTAACATAGTAAGTTCTAAAACGAGTCCATTTCGTAGTCAGGAACTTGAAACGCAATCCTATTCGGAGCCGAATCTTTCACCAATAATAAATCGGCGGGTAGAATCGTCCACCGACCGAAAGTGGCATTGATACTATCCAACGAGAGGAACAACCGTTCGGCTTTTTGGCTATCTTCGGGAAATAAGGGCAAGGTACCGGCGACATCCGGACTCAAATCCCAAACGACGACATAGACTTGCTTGGGTTGTGCATTGTCCGGAAAATCGCGATCATAGAGTGTGGCAATCGCGCGAAAGAGAGTAAAGGCATTTTGGGTTGGACGGAGCGTGACCAGATCGCCCCACCGACCCGTTTCAGTCCGAATGCTCACCGCAATCCTGGCGGCGGCGAGTTTTTTTTCGCGTAAGCGGTCAACGACCTTAAAACAGAGCTTATGTAAGACATTCCGCGCCTTGACTTTGGTGCGATAGGCCGGTGCTAATACATGGGAATGGCTTATACTCTTAGTCGGTGATTCACGGACATCAACGCGATAGCCATGAAGTCGGAGCCACCAGGCATCGCCGCCAATCCCGAACATGTTATGAAGCATTTCTCTCGGTAATGCATAAAATTCAAGAGGCGTTCGAATCCCCATACTATTTAATCGGTTACTCATACCCCAATTAATCCCGGGAATATCGCGGAGTTTGAGCGTTCGGTAGGCCGTTGTAAGTGTGTGCAATTGAATGATCACGAGACCGTTTGGTTTTTGTACTTCTGTCCCCAACTTGGCCAAAAAAGTGTTCGGGCCAATACCAATTGAGCAACGTAAAATAGGGCTGAATAATTCAGCTAACCTCTGCTTAATAAATCGAGCGAGGCCATGTGCATTCGGACTATACTGTTCTGTCGGTGTCAGTGGGATAAGGAATTCATCAATACTCCATCGCTGCATATGGGGACTGACTTCTTCGTATAAAAACTTGGCAATCAGCCTATGAACCTCGGCATAGTAACGATGATCCGATTTAACAATATGAATGTTCGGTATGCGGGCTTGGGCATCTCCCACTCGACAGCCGGTGGTTACGCCCAAACGTTTGGCTTCATATGACGCCGCAATAACACAGCCACTGGCATGCAGTGTTGGTGTTACACCAACCGGCTTTCCTCGTAATTCCGGATTACGATGCTGTTCACATGACGCAAAAAAGGCATTCATGTCTAAAAACAGATATTGATTGTCGCGCGGTAGAGGGAGTTGCATAGCTCCCTACAATCTACCGAACAAAACCCGAACAAGCAATAGCCAAACCGAACAAATACCGAACGCTTTTGTCTATCCGGTTTTTGTTCGAAAAGCGTGCAGGGGTTGGGTCGGTAGGGATAGGGGGACGCTCCGTGCCACCATTCGCTCAGCGAATAGGGTAATACCCTTGTGGTGCAAGTAGTCCCCTTGTCCCTACTAAAAGATTTATCTTTTGTGTTTTATATTCTTTTCAGCAATACCACGCTGACTGCCTTATATCACTTGGTTTAAACCAAGATAATTCCCATCAGGGTCTTTAAACCAAGCGGCTTTACGGTTCCCATCGATAGCAACATGATTAACTGTTTTCAAATCAGGAAAATCATAATCATCAAACACTACACCGTTGGCTTCCAATTCTTTAATCGACGCCTCGATGTTTGGCACATTAAAACAGGCAACCGTATGTTCGGCTTTAGATTGTTCGCCTTGATAGAGACCAATCGTAGAGCCGCCGCCAGCTTCACATATCACCTCTTTCGGTCCAGTTTCTACAACTTTCAACCCTAACGTTTCATTATAGAATTTCTTGGCCCGGTCTAAATCTACCACTCGAATCATCGTGGCGGCGTGAGCATCGGAGAGTAACATGATATGTCCTTTCTTTTATTTATTATCTCGACTTTGTAACCAAAACCAGGCGAACGACAACCCGAACAATACATGAATCACATTATCAATTAAATCGAGTTGGGCGGTGACATTTTTAAGACGAAAATCAGTAGGATGTTTAAGCGTAAAGCCGTAAATTCCAATGGCGAGTAATATCAAGCTCAAAATTAATAATGCATTTTTCCGGCTTGATGCAGAAAGATTAGCCCCAAAAACTGCCCCGACTCCCATTAACACATGAAATAAATTTTCATTATTCGTGAATTGGACGCTGTGCCAATCTGGATAAATATAGCCGAAGACACCGAGCAAAAAGAGCAGTGTGCCTAAAACATTT
>JBGPML010000045.1:0-6697 GCA_041486955.1 Patescibacteria group bacterium | reverse complement strand
TCCCACCCTCTCCGCCAGGGATGTGGTAATCTCACCTCGGGTGAGGTTAATACATCCTTGCTGAATAAGCAGTGGGATTTGAAGGGCGCTGAGTCGGAATCGAATCCTTGGAGATTCCTGTTTGAGGCGCCCAGGGGTGAGAGAAGCGAACAAGAATCTCTCCCTCTCCGCCATTTGACACGATGCGCTCGATCATAGTAATTTAGTGATAAAATATATCTATTGCACTATATTTTCAGAATTAAGAAAAAAAAGGTTAGATAAAGTCTGATGTCTTATCGAATTCCAATGACAGCAGAAAAGCTCGCTGCTCTACAAAAAGAAATAGAGCCGCTTACGGCTGCGTTTGATTTGCTTACCGAGCATATTCAAATCACAGATGAAAATGCAAATATTATTTATGCTAATAAAGCAGCCGAAGAACAAACCGGTTTCTCAATAACAGAAATGATCGGTACAACCTCTGGGGATCTCTGGGGAGGATTAATGCCAAAAGAATTTTATGCACAGATGTGGAAAACCATCAAGATAGATAAGAAGCCATTTGTTGGCGAAGTTAAGAACAAAAGGAAGGATGGCACAGAATATTGGCAGGAGGTTAGAATATCTCCAGTTTTAGATGAGAATGGGGATATAAAAATCTTTATTGGTATAGAGCCAAACATCACCCTAAGAAAAAAAGTGGAAGCCGAAAGTAAAGAAAAATATGAGACAGTAGAAAAGATGAATAAATTTATGGTTGGTCGAGAACTGAAAATGATAGAGCTCAAGGCAGAGATAGAAAAGTTAAAATCACAATTAGAATCTCAATAAAACAAGTCGAAAGACTTCCTAGGCGACCTTTTTGTAATAATATCCATTGCCTGAAGTTGTGCTTGCTTCTACTATTGCAGTAAAAATACCAGGAGGTATCACTATGGAAAAGCTTGAAAAAAAGAGTCTCGATTCGCCTGATGAGACGCGCAAGATGGAGCACGGAACGTTAGCCCTAGCAACTGTAGGGGGATTAACGTTTGGCCGAGCCGTCTTTCAACCTGGATGGAAATGGTCGCAAGATGTTAAGCCTATGGTCAAAACGGATAGCTGCCAGTTTTTGCATAAACAGTATGTCGAGTCTGGAAAAATGCACGTCGTCATGGATGATGGCACAGAAATGGACTTTGAAGCTGGGGATGTGGGTGTTATTCCACCAGGTCATGATGCTTGGATCGTAGGCGATGAGCCATGCGTCGCCATCGGTGTTGATGTGGTCGGTGGCGATACCAATATGACCGATTACGCGGTGGATTCGGCCGAAAAATCAGAAGAATAAAAAGATTTGCGTTACTCGTAACGTAACGAATCAACGACATTCAATCGACTCGCGCGAATCGCTGGAGCGATACCTGCCAATAATCCAATTAAAGTAATAAAAGCGAGTACACCTAAGATCAATAACGGCGAATAATCGAAGAAGGAGTGTGGGACGAGAGATGAAGCATCGCCGGCTGAAGCAGAAAGTTGATGAATTAAGATGAAATTAAGGATTAATGAAGCAATCCAACCAGCGATTACGCCAACCAGGCCGCCCAACAGAGCGATCACCGCAGATTCCAACAAGAATACGCGACGGATCGTTGCTCGACTTGCTCCTAAGGCACGAAGAATACCAATCTCTTTCGTCCGTTCGGTTACGGACATCATTAAGGTGTTAATGATGTTAAGTGCGCCAACAAATAGGGCGATCAAGCCAAACGAGGCCAGTACCGCCAGTGCAATATTTACGCCTGATTGAAAACTTTTAATCGAATCAAGCGAGCTATAGGTTTCATAACCGAGGTTTTTCAGGTCGCTGGATAGTGATTCTACTTGGTTATTTTCTTTGGCGACAACATCGATCGAGTCGATCGTGTAGGTGTTGAGGAAATCTTTATTTCCAGATTCTTGCCACTGAGTTATCTCCCAGGTTTTGTTAAACGGCAGAGTAATAGTTGGCGTCATATCGCTACCAGAAAAGCTAGAAGTGTCTTTCGATTTAACAATACCGATAACCGTAAACTTATACTGTTTTACAATTGATTTGTTAAAGTCTGTATCAGACTGTAGATTTTGCAAAAAGGTTAAGGTTACCGTCTTTCCAACGAGGTTTTCCGGTTTTTCAATTTTCAACCCATCGACAATGGTTTTGTTAATCACAATGTTTGATTCTTTGTCGTCTGACGCGGTTAAGAATCGTCCGGCAATGAGTTCGAGCTTATAATCGTCTATGCTTAGACCAGGTGTTACGGACTGGAAGGCAGTTGCGGGGACGAAAAAGTTGGTCGAACTACCTCGGCTTGAAAGTTGATCCGTCTCAGTTTTTATGTCTTTATTGACTGAATCAAAGTGAATTTTGGTTGGCCTGAGAGAAGTTTTAACTTCTTTAATGCCTTGGACTTTCGGAGTTTGTTTGATGGAATCGACATCTTGAACCGTAATGCGTTTTAATAATTTTTGTTCAGGAATTTCAGTCGATGTGAAATCAAGCTTAACGTCTTCATATTTAGGGTTGACCGTTATGTTTTTTAAATCTTCTGAATCAAATTGGGATCGAATTTGATTGGCGACGCCCAACCCGAACGATGGCAGAAGAAATACCAAAAAAGCCCCCACCGTAATGGCCAGAAGGGTTAAAATCGTTCGTAACTTTTGAGCCCAAATATTACTCAGTGCAAATTTAATAAGATCTAGAAAACTCATTGCTTACTCACTTTCCGAATTCTCCCGTTCTTCATCTCGACCATCCGATCCGCCAGCTTGGCTAATTCTGGGTTGTGCGTTACAAGAATGAGCGTTTTTTTCTGCTCTTTACAAATGGAGATCAACAAATCGATCACTTTTTTGGCATTCTTTTCATCAAGATTCCCAGTCGGTTCGTCAGCCAAAATAATTGATGGATTATTCATGATTGCCCGCGCAATCGAAACTCGTTGCCGTTCCCCACCAGAAAGTTTATTGGGCAAATGGGCAGTTCGCAGTTGCAGTCCAACCGCTTTTAGGGCAGCATGCGCTTGTTTGTCGCGGGAATCTTTATTCCCCAGGGCTAAAATGGCTGGAATCATAACGTTTCGGAGTACAGTAAACCGAGGGAGGAGATTGAATGTTTGAAAAATGTAGCCGACTGATTGTGAACGATAACGAGAGAGGGCTTTATCTTTGAGTTTCGCAATATTGACATCGTTAACCTCGAGGGTGCCAGAAGTTGGATGCTCGAGGCCGCCAATAATATTGAGAAGAGTTGTCTTGCCTGAACCAGACGGTCCGACAAGACTTATAAATTCACCGTCTTTGATTGTCAAGTTAATATCTTTAAGCGCGCGAATGACTTCGTTGCCCATCTTAAAATTTCGATTTAATTCTTTTATATGAATCATTGAATCTCCGAGTTCGCATATATGATATACTGTTTAACCTGTTTTTGCAATCATTTGGCCTCGTTTTGGCCTATAAACCCGCTTCTTTCGTTGTCTTCTCTGTTATAATAAGCGCGATATGGCAACCGATCCTGTAATCGAAGATATTAAATCGAAACTCGATATTGTCGATATTATTGGTAGTTACATCACGCTGAAGCGGAGTGGCACGAACTATAAAGGGCTCTGCCCATTTCATGGTGAAAAAACGCCATCGTTTATGGTTAATCGTGAACGACAGATTTATCGCTGTTTTGGCTGTGGCGAAGCGGGCGACATGTTTCAATTTGTGATGAAGCAAGAAAACGTTGATTTTCCCAACGCGCTACGAATATTGGCCGACCGAGCTGGAGTTATTTTGCCCGAAAAAAATAAATCGGGCGGAAAGAAATCCAACGGAATTGAAAAATCATCATTATTCACAGTCAATAGTCTTGCGACTAAGTTTTTTCATCAAGTTTTAATTGAACATAAATTGGGAAAAGAGGCGCTCGACTATCTGCATAAAAGAGGAGTGACAGACCAATCAATAAAAGATTTTGTTATCGGCTATGCGCCACCGCAAAATATGGCAATGCAATCAGTTTTACAAAAATATGGTATGTCGCAAGCCATGATCCGCGCTGCTGGTGCTCCCGAGCGGTTTCGAGACCGGATCATGTTTCCGTTTCGTGATGTTATTGGTCAGGTTGTGGGATTCTCTGGACGGGCGTTACATGACCAAATGCCAAAATATTTAAACACATCAGAAACGGAGTTATTTCATAAGAATCGATATCTCTATGGTCTCTACGAAGCCAAGAAAAATATTTCCGCCCAAGAGAAAATTGTTCTGGTGGAAGGTCAGCTCGACTTGATTATGGCTCATCAAGTTGGAACTAATTATGCGGTCGCAACATCAGGTACGGCTTTGACTCATGATCATTTAAGAGTGATGCGACGCTATAGTGATACTCTGACTTTGGCCTTGGATGGCGATACTGCTGGTCAGAAAGCGACAGAACGCGCCATCAGTTTGGCTTTAGAGCATGAGTTTACGATTTCGGTTGTCGGGATTCCGACTGGCAGTGATCCAGGTGAAATGATTGCCAACTCACCCGAGGCTTGGCATAATGCCTTAGCTCAACCGATGCCAGTTATTGATTGGCTCCTACTCTATTTTTTTCCTGAAATGCATAAGCCAAGCAGTGAAGAATTAAATCGAATTTTTACAACGATATTTTCTTATATCGCATTACAAAAAGAGAATGTTAGTCAGACCTACCATTTGCAGCAGCTCGCGATTCGTCTCGGAATAAAAGATGAGCGCGTTATTAATAATGCTTTTCGTGAATGGTTAGACAAGCAGAAATCGCCTGCAACAAAAACTGACAAAGAGAATGAGCATTCAACGACTGATATGGGAGATGACCTAAAAAGAGAGCGAAATATTATTGGCTTGCTATTTTTACACCCTGAATTTTTAGTTTATGAGCCGCTCTATCTTGAGGATAAAGATTTTACGAATGCCAGTTATGCCAAGCTGTACAGGTTGATAAAAAATTGGTATAATGAGACTACGACGAAAACGCCGGATGATCTGATTCGACATGTTACGGCCTCTTTGCCTAAAACTGCAGAGCAATCGCTCCAAAAATTGTTGTTTGATGTTCAAACCAGTAGCGACGCGCTCGGAGATGACCAGCTCTTGCAGGAATATACCTATCTTATACAGTCGATCCGGCAACGTTTGCGCGATGAACGAATTCAATCTTTTGCCACTTTGATTGCCCAAGCTGAGGCAAACAAAGATCGTTCACGTATGTTAGAACTCATGCAACAAATGCAAGACACACTGAAACAAAAGGAGTTTCATGCCAAAGAAAATCCGTAATCTTATTGAAGAGATTCCGGTAGATTTTCCTGATGCCCTCAAACGCTTAATTGAAAAAGGGCGTCAGTTTGGATTTGTTACGTATCAAGAAATTCTTCAGGCTTATCCTAATATCGAAGATAGTATCACAATTCTCGACCGTCTTTTTGAAATGATGGCCGCGCGCGGAATTGAAGCTCGTGAATCAAAATCGTTGCTCCAAATGCCCGATTTACAAAAAGGGAATGAAAAAGAGGAAGCTGAACCCGGCGATATCTCCGATGACTCAGTCCGGATGTATCTCCGCGAAATCGGCCACTATCCACTTTTGACTGGCGACGAGGAAATTTCGCTGGCTAAGCGGATTACTAAAGGCGATCAAAATGCGAAACAGCGCTTAGCGCAAGCTAATTTGCGTTTAGTTGTTTCGATTGCTAAAAAATATATTGGACGAGGGTTAAGTCTCCTCGACTTAATTCAAGAAGGAAATATGGGGCTGATGCGGGCGGTAGAGAAATTCGACTCTAACAAGGGATTTAAGTTTTCAACCTATGCCACGTGGTGGATTCGCCAAGCAATAACCCGGGCCATTGCCGACCAAGCCCGAACTATTCGTATTCCTGTCCATATGGTTGAAACGATTAATCGACTCATTCGCGAACAGCGGCGGTTAGTTCAAGAGTTAGGTCGTGAACCGTCAGCCGATGAAATCGCTCAAGCTATGAAAATTTCGATTGATAAAGTCGAACACATCCTAAAAATATCTCAGGAAACCGTCTCGCTTGAATCTCCTGTCGGCGAAGAAGATGATTCACAACTTGGTGACTTTATTCCGTCGGCCGAGCTAGGTCCTGATGAACAGGCAACTTACCAGTTACTTCGCGAACATGTGAGTGAGTTTTTGCAGTATTTATCTCCTCGCGAACAGAAAATTCTCCGAATGCGATTTGGCTTAGATGACGGTCGTACTCACACCTTGGAAGAGGTGGGGGAAGAGTTTGGTGTTACCCGCGAACGTATTCGCCAAATTGAAGCGAAGGCGCTGCAGAGGCTCAAAAAGCACGAAGAATCGCATAAGCTCCAAGACTACTTGAAATAACTTGGAACGAGCGGGGTCGGATTTTTTCTGCGTTAGAATCTCCGCTTCTCGCTCAACGTACCATTAGTACGTATCGCTTCGGTGCTCGCTTCTGCCTTGAAATAATCTCAACCGCGCCCGTTCAGAACCTAGCAAAATAGTGTTCTCTAATTTTGAGTAAAAGACTCTCAGGAAAATCTCAGGTCTGGCCTGTAAGGTATAACTTAGGTATAATCATAAAACAGAATTCTAATATGCGAATATTAATTATTGAAGACGAACGGAAAATTGCTAATGCGTTAAAAAAAGGACTCGAACAAGAATCGTTCGCCGTTG
>JBGPML010000044.1:0-6991 GCA_041486955.1 Patescibacteria group bacterium | reverse complement strand
TTTCATGATGCGATTATTCGGGCGCATCAAGCCGGAATCGTTGAAGTCGCCGCGGCTGGCAATGATGGCAGAGCAGTTCAATATCCTGGAGCTTACCCCGAGGTGATTACCGTTGCCGCTTCAAATCAAAGTGACACGATTGCCAGTTTTTCATCTCAAGGACCTCAAATTGCATTATCCGCACCCGGCGTTGAAATACTCTCAACCTATCCCAACAAATCGTACAAGACGTTTTCCGGTACTTCTATGGCGACTCCCCACGTTACAGGAGCAGCCGCACTGATTAAAAGTGTTTGCAATAGCTGCTCACCCGATACTATTAAACAAAAACTCGAGTCAAGTGCCGATGATATTGGCCCGAGCGGCCGCGATAATCAATCGGGATACGGTATTTTGAATATTGATCGGACATTATTAACTCTGTAAGATCTTTCGGATTTGAGCTCTCGCATCGTCAGAGCTTCCGTGGCTTGTTCAATGTACGTTAAAGTACACCTCACATCACTACTCAGCTCTTCCTTGCGATAGTCTCAATTACGAAAGATTGGGTCTCAAATAGTATTAGGAGAATCTACTGGTTCGCAATTGACTTTGATGGCGAGAAATTCATCCCGTTTGAGATAGTCTTTCACATAATTTCGGGTTTCTTCAAGAGTAATGCTGTCGACTACGGCGATGTAGTCATTCAACGACATGACGTTACCGAGATCAAGGACATCATCAATCGCTTCGTCAAGAATTGTTCCAAGGCTATAGTCTCGATACAGAACTGATTGTTTGACCATATGTTTGACTTCCGAAAATCGGTGGTCACTGTGTAAAATCGCTTCAGCTTCACGCCAAAAAATAGTTTCTACTTCGTCCATATGTTGGAAACGAGTCGAAACGAAGAAGATGAGTAACCCCAGATCACTATACGTATTATGAAAGAGCCCGAGATTGTACGCTAAACCCCGCTTTTCTCGAATTTCTTGATTGAGTGGGCTATTCATCCCGCTCGATAACATGTCGCGGAAAAATTTTAACATCAGTGACTCTTTGAGAGTCGATTTTGGTAACCGACGACCCAGCATATAAATTGAGCGATTATATTGAGGCGGGGAGAAAATCAACTGATTTTCTAAGAGACTTGGAAAATTGATAGAAGCCGTTCTCTCGGTTTGTTTTCCTGCCCGCACGTTACCAAAATAGCGTTCTATCGTTGGTACAATTTCTTCGAGCCCAAAACTTCCAACGGTGAAAAGGGTAATATTTGAAGCGTTATAATACGTATCGTGAAATTGAATAAGTTCCTCTCGAGCAATGCTCTTTAATGCCTCTTCTGTCCCGATTACTGCATGTACCAGAGGGTGGGCACCTAACAGACCCTTATAAAGCTCCTGACGGGCAAAAAACTGAACATTAGCTAGCTTATTACGGAGTTCTTCAATAATTATTTCACGCTCCATAACAATATCTTCTGGCCTTAGGATGGGATGGAGTAAAATATCTGCTAAACGATCAAGTCCCATTTCCAACATGGGTTTGGGAACAACAATTTCATAGCCCGTTGCTTCGTCGGTGGTAAAAGCGTTTATATAGCCGCCATTTTGTTCAATCTCATAGGTAATATCCATTAATGTTGGGAATTTTTTAGTCCCGCGGAATGGCATATGTTCAAAAAAATGGGCGGCGCCCTCTTTTCCTGTCGTATCATCACGCCCACCTACCGTTACAACCGCACTAACGGCAATTTTGGGCAGTCCAAAGAGCGTGTCAGTATTACGATGATAGAGTGCAATGCCATTCGATAAAACCGCTTTTTCAAATAAACCAGGATCTTTACTTGGAGCGATTAAGTTCATAATCAAAGATTAACATATACGCTCTCTCAGGAGAAGCTACGTGGAACTTATATGTGGATAGCATATGAGTTAAAAGTAGTGACGAATGGTCAAAAACGTGCTATACTTTTTCCGTTATATGAGTAATGACAATATTGTTATACGTGGGGCTCGGGAACACAATCTTAAAAACATTGATGTAACTCTGCCTCGTAATTCTTTAATTGTATTTACCGGCTTGTCAGGCAGTGGCAAGTCTTCTTTGGCATTCGATACGATTTACGCTGAAGGCCAACGTCGCTATATGGAAAGTTTGTCGAGTTATGCCAGACAGTTCCTGGGACAAATGGAAAAGCCGGATGTTGACGGTATTGATGGACTGTCTCCGGCAATTTCAATTGATCAAAAATCAACCAGCCATAACCCCCGTTCGACAGTCGGAACGATTACTGAAATCAATGATTATCTCCGTTTACTCTTTGCTCGAATTGGTGTCCCCCACTGCCCCGTTTGTGGGCGAGTTATCACCCGTCAACCGACTGAACAGATTGTTGATACAATTTTGAATTATCCCGAGAATAGTAAAATTCTTATTTTAGCGCCGGTTGTACGGGGACGAAAAGGTGAATATCATCAACTTCTTTACGATTTGTATCATGGTGGATTTGCTCGTGTTCGAGTGAATGGTGAAATCCGTTCACTATCGGATTCGATTCAACTCGATCGGTATAAAGCTCATACCATCGACGTTGTAATTGACCGATTAACAATTGGTCACGTGTTAATGAGCCGTGTGCAAGACGCCGTTGAGCAAGCGATTAAAATCACGAAAGGTCTTATTACGATCGTTAATGAAGATACGTATGAAGAAGTTATTATGAGTCAACAGCTCGCTTGTCCGAATGATGGCACGTCTCTTGCTGAATTAACCCCTCGTTCATTTTCATTTAATAGTCCGTTCGGGGCCTGTGAAACCTGTGATGGGTTGGGCTTTATTCGTAAGCTCGATGCCGCTCTGATTGTGCCCGATAAAACGAAATCAATCGAAGAAGGGGCGATCATGCCGTGGCACTATAAGACTAATAATTATTATGGTTCAGTTATTCGGTCGGTGGCGTATCATTATGGAATTCCAACCAATAAACCGATTCACTCGATAGATAGTAAAAAATTAGCCCAACTTTTTGAAGGACCAGAACAACCGGTATTAATTCCTGCGACCTATATGAGTTCAACGGGGCCGAAACGGTTTACGATTCGGTTTCAAGGCTTATTGAAGCATCTCGAAAAACGATATCACGAAACTGATAGCGATGCTATCCGGAGTGATATTGAGCGGTATATGAGCGCATCAACGTGTGAAACATGTCACGGCCAGCGACTCAAACAAGAATCATTGCTCGTCACGATTGAAGGCAAGAATATTGCTGAGCTGAGTGCGGTGACGATTGAGGAAGCGCTGCAATGGTTTAAGCAGCTCAAATTAAGTGATAAGGATTTGCAGATCGCCTTACAAATTTTGATGGAGATTACGAATCGCCTCGAGTTCCTATATAACGTAGGACTCAATTACTTAACACTGTCGCGAAGTGCCGCTACTCTCTCTGGGGGCGAAGGGCAGCGTATTCGATTGGCGAGCCAGATTGGATCGGCCTTAACCGGCGTGTTATACGTTCTTGATGAACCGACCATTGGCTTACATCAACGAGATAACCTTCGTTTGATCGATACCTTGCGAACATTAAAGGAGCGAGGTAACACGGTCATTGTGGTTGAACATGATGAAGATACAATTCGGAACGCTGATTACGTGGTCGATATTGGCCCAGGTGCAGGAGAGCACGGTGGGTCAGTGGTGGCCGCACAACCGATTGAGGAATTTTTAGCTAATGAAACATCGCTGACTGCCCGTTATATTTCCGGTTTAGAAAAAATCGCCTTGCCATCCAAACGACGCGAATATAAACCGAAACATGAAGTTACGGTATCTCATGCTCGTGAAAATAATCTTAAAAATATTACGGTTCATTTCCCGATTGGCTTGATGACCTGCGTCACTGGAGTATCGGGGAGCGGTAAATCGACTTTAGTCAATGAGATCCTTCACAAAGGATTGACGAACAAAATTAATCGCACGAATCATCCGATGGGAAAACATGAATCAATCAGTGGAGACGGTGACATTGAACGTGTCATTGTCATCGATCAATCACCGATTGGACGAACGCCACGTAGTAATCCGGCCACGTATACCAAAGTTTTTGATCACGTCCGTGATATCTTTTCGCGTACTCCGGAAGCCAAAGTACGGGGATATAAGCCTGGTCGTTTTAGTTTTAACGTCGACGGCGGCCGGTGTGACAATTGTCGAGGTGATGGAGTCATTCGAATTGAAATGCATTTTTTAGCTGATGTTGAAATTCCGTGTGAGATCTGTAAAGGAACACGTTACAATCGGGAAACCCTTGAAGTGCGGTACAAATCAAAAAACATTGCTCAAGTATTAGATATGACTGTTGATGAGGGTGTCGAATTCTTTACCAATATTCCCGTGATTCACGATACTTTGACGACGTTGCAGGCGGTCGGTTTAGGTTACATTCGTCTTGGTCAAAGTGCAACGACTCTTTCAGGCGGAGAAGCCCAACGTGTTAAACTGGCCAGCGAACTTGGTAAACGGACGTACGGCAAGACCCTCTATATCTTAGACGAGCCGACGACGGGGCTCCATTTCGCCGATATTAAAAAGCTTCTCGATGTGTTGAATCGTCTGGTCAATAAGGGCAATACTGTCGTGATTATTGAACATAATTTAGATGTCATTAAGAATGCTGACTGGATAATCGATCTCGGTCCGGAAGGTGGTGCACGGGGAGGACAGGTTATCGCAACCGGTACCCCCGAAGATGTAGCTCAAAACTCGGCTTCCTATACCGGACATTTCTTAAAATCGTATCTGGCACGGGAGGGTCATGACCGAAAGCTTGCAACAGTCGCTTAATCAACTACCACATACACCTGGCGTCTATCAATATTACGATGCGAATGGCCAACTTTTGTATGTCGGAAAAGCCAAGGATTTAGCTAAACGGGTGCAATCGTACTTCACAAAACCGACTTTTTCGCCTTGGACGAAACTTTTATTAAGTGAGGTTACATCCGTCAAGGTAGTCGAGGTATCGAGTGAGCTCGAAGCGGTTTTATTAGAGAACAGCTTTATCAAATCGCTCAAACCGAAATATAATATTAAACTCAAAGACGATAAGACCTACCCATTCCTACGGGTTTCAAAAGAAGACTTTCCAGTCTTTACTATCAGCCGTCGGGCTGGTCATGACAAAGCCCGATATTATGGGCCATATTTTTCTGCAACCTATCTTCATACCATGCTGAAGCTATTACAGGAGCTCTATGGTATAAAAATTGCGAACGATGCATCATATGAAAACCGATCGTCGGTACCAAAGCAAATAGGTCTTGGCGCTCGTTCTCTTGATAATAAGGAAGCCTATCAAGCTAACGTTATCAAAGCCGTGAAATTTATTACTTCGCCGCAATCGCAAATAGAGCGATTAGTCAAACAGGCTATGGTCGAAGCATCGGAATCCGAGCGTTATGAGCAGGCGGGCATATTACGAGATCGATTGATGTCGTTATTCCAGTTGCGGGAATCTCAGTCACTGTTTAGTCCGACAGGCGAGAATCGAGACTATATCGGTTTTGCCCAAAGTGGAAAGTTATTATCAATATACATATTATTTGAACGAGATGGATCTATTGTAAACCATAAGCAACTGATGTTTGAAACCCCGGCAGAACTCGGCATAAGTGAGCTATATGAATTTATTTTGACCTATTTATATGTTAATAATTGGGTCGCTCCGCAAGAAATTGTGGTTGAAGCCCAACCGGCCGACATAGAGGAAACAACAAAGTTGGTCCGAGAACAATCGGGTCGAAAAGTTGCGATCGTCGTGCCGCAGCGTGGAGAACTAAAAAAGCGTCTCGAAACAGCCATTGATAACGCCAGCTATCAGTTACAATTAGAACGATTAAAAACGAAACGAACACGTCAAGGATTACTGGATCTCAAACAGTTACTCAATTTAGCCCAGTTACCAAAACGCATTGAAGCGTTTGATATTTCAAATCTTGGCGCAACGGCGATAGTCGGTGCAACCATAGTTTTTATTGATGGTAAACCAGATAAAAATGAATACCGAAAATATAATATTATCGTACCGAAAGGGCAAGATGATTTTGCAAGCATGCGGGAATTAGTATTTCGCCGCGTGAGTAATGCGAAGCGAGCCGTGCCAGACCTCCTGTTAATAGATGGTGGGAAAGGCCAGCTATCAGCCGCTCTTGATGCACTTAAGTTAGCGCAAAAATCTATTCCGATTATTTCGCTTGCCAAGAAACAGGAACTTATTTTTGTCCCAAACCAAAGCGACCCTATCGCTTTAGCTCACGATTCCGATGCACTGCTATTATTAACGGCAATTCGTGATGAAGTTCATCGCTACGTTATCGGTTTCCATCGCTTTAAACGCAATCGAAAAACGCTTCCTCGCCAAAAAAATTAACGTTGACCAATCAGTTGCTCGATAACGTTGAGTCCGAGCAGGACACCATAACCGGTAGCACCTTTCGGATAAACGGGGTTATTGTCTTCTTCTTGCCATGAAGGACCAGCGATATCGATATGGACCCACGGCGTTCCATCGATAAATTCTTGTAAAAACAGTCCACCCATTATCGCGTCTGGGGCAGAATCGCTATTACCAATATTTTGAATATCGGCAATCCCGCTCTTCAAGTATTCTTTATACGGATCATAGAGAGGCAGCTCCCAGGCTAATTCACCAGTATCGTTACTTGCTTGATTGACCATAGTTAATAAGTCGCGATTGTTGCCCATATAGGCACTCATTTGACGACCGACCGCTTTAATCGCCGCTCCGGTAAGAGTAGCGTAATCAATAATATAATCAGGTTCAAATTCTTGTGTATACGTTAACGCATCGGACAAAATGAGCCGACCCTCAGCATCAGTATGGGCAACTTCAATTGTTTTGCCAGATTTTGTTTCAATAATATCATCCGGCCGCATGGCACTCCCAGAGATCATATTTTCGGTGGTGACAATGACACCATGGACCTCATAG
>JBGPML010000043.1:0-7058 GCA_041486955.1 Patescibacteria group bacterium | reverse complement strand
GTCAATGCATGGAAGATAATAATTTCGTCTACCCGATTGATAAATTCAGGTCGGAAATTATCTCGTAATTCATGCATTACAGTGTCTTCCATGTCTTCGGCAGCTCGTGCAGCCGAATGCTCGGAAACATAACCAATACGCTTGGTATTTCCTCGTTCGGTATATTCACTTATCGCTGAACTACCTAAGTTGCTCGTCATAATAATCACCGTGTTCGTGAAATTAACCACTCTACCTTTCGCGTCGGTAAGACGACCGTCATCTAAGATCTGGAGCAAGATATTGAAGACTTCAGGGTGAGCTTTTTCTATTTCGTCGAATAATATAACGGAATACGGCTTTCGACGAACTTGTTCAGTTAGTTGACCACCTTCTTCATAACCAACGTAACCAGGAGGCGAACCAATAATCTTAGCCACCGAATGCGGTTCGCGATATTCTGACATATCAACCCGTATAATCGCTGACTCAGAGTCGAAAAGGTTTGTCGCCAGGGCCTTAGCAGTTTCTGTTTTTCCGACCCCGGTTGGGCCAAGAAAAATGAACGATCCGATTGGTCTCTTGGGATCACTTATGCCAGTCCGGCTACGACGAATGGCATTACTCACTGCGGCAAGAGCTTCTTTTTGTCCAACAACATGCTCTGCTAATTCAGCTTCTAGGTCGAACAATTTTCGTTGTTCGCTTTGGAGCATTTTGCTTACTGGAACACCGGTCCAACGGGAAACTACTTGTGCGATCTGCTCTTCTGTAATTGCGTCTTGGAGCATGCGGTCTTCAGCTGGCATCGATTGCAGTTTGTGCTGAGCATCTTTTAATTGCTGTTCGATTTCAGGGATTTTTTTGTATTGTATTTCAGCAACTTTTCCGAGCTCGCCAACTCGCTCAAATGTATGGGCTTCACTTTTAGCTTGTTCAATTGCTTCCGATAAATTGTGTATAGTATCAAGAGCCTCTTTTTCCTGTTGCCAACGTCCTTCCATCTTGGTCATAGTTTCTTTGAGATCAGCCAGCTCCTTATCAATTTCTTTCAATCGCTTACGGGCAGTATCTTCTTCTTCGTTCTTTATTGCCTCTTTTTCAATTTCGAGACGCATAATGCGTCGTTTCGTTTGATCAATTTCTGTCGGCATTGAGTCGATTTCCAAGCGAAGTGCACTGGTAGCTTCATCCATTAAGTCGACGGCCTTATCGGGCAAGAAACGATCAGAAATATAACGATTAGCTAACGTAGCGGCCGCAACAATAGCACTATCGTTAATACGAACACCGTGATGGATTTCATACTTCTCTTTCAGTCCGCGTAAAATTGCGGTGGTATCCTCAACCGATGGTTCGCGGACAGTAACCGGCTGAAACCGACGTTCTAAGGCGGCGTCTTTTTCAATATAACGTTGATACTCTTTGAGGGTCGTTGCCCCGATGGCGTGAAGTTCTCCTCGGGCGAGAGCTGGTTTGAGTAAATTGGCCGCATCAACCGCACCTTCCGCCGCTCCTGCACCGATCAAGGTATGAAGCTCATCAATAAACAGAATGACTGTACCATTAGAGCGATTAACTTCGTTTAACACGGCCTTCAAGCGATCTTCAAATTCACCGCGGAGTTTTGATCCAGCAATCATCGCTCCCAAATCGAGAGAAATAACGCTCTTGTTTTTCAGACTATTAGGCACATCACCACTGACTATCCGTTGAGCCAAGCCTTCTACGATGGCCGTCTTACCAACTCCTGGTTCCCCAATCAGAACAGGGTTGTTCTTCGTCCGTCGTGAAAGTACTTGCATGACCCGACGAATTTCCTCATCTCGTCCAATAACCGGATCAAGTTTATTCTGACGGGCTAGTTTCGTTAAGTCGCGACCATATTTTTCTAAGGCCTGATACTTATCCTCAGGGTTTTGGTCGGTAACGCGCTCTGTTCCACGAATTGTGGTCAAAGCTTTGAGAATTGCTTCCTTGTGTATGTCATACTTAATGAGGGTTGGCTGAATAACTGTTTTAACCTGACTTAACGCAATGAGCAAATGCTCGGTGGAAATAAATTCATCGGTTAGTGATTCAGCTTCCGAATGAGCTTGATTCAAAACTTTGCCCAAATCTTGGGTTATCATTACCTGACCATTCATACTACCGACGAATGGATTTTGCGTCGGTGACTGTTTGCGTATTTGTTCCGCCTCATCAGCAATCGTATCGGTCGGTTTTTCGAGTAATTCAAGAATTGTCCGGGTTGTTCCATCGCTCTGGTTTATCAAAGCGATCAATAAATGCGTGACATCGGCAGCCTGATTATTCTGGCTGGCGAGTTGAAATGCCTGTTCTAAAGCTTGTTGGGCTTTGGTGGTAAATTTAGACGGATCCATTATCTTTCTCCTTCTTAAATGTTATGCGACGTTTTATCTGGACTTGCTGTTTGGGTAAGGTCAGGCCAATCGTTCCATTGTAAAATGTCGCTTCGGCTTGAGAAGTCTCGATAGGGCATGGTAGGGAAATTATTCGGAGTATTGGGCCGAACGTAATATCTTGAACATGGGTCGTGTGAACTTCTTGATCGTGACCTTGTTTCTTAATCGCCATTATTAAGAGATGGGTGTTACCTAAATCGATTGTAATATCTTCTTCTTTTACACCAGGTAGTTCAGCCGTGATAATGATTTCTTTGTCATTCTCATCGATGACTATAGGAATAGTTTGAGAAGCGTCATTGGGCCGATAGTGCGTTAAGAAAGGTTCATTCGAACCGGCAGCCACTTGGGCGGGATCACGAAAAGGTGACCAGTCATTCTGTAATAGATTTTGGAACGGTACATCCAAAACTCGTAGGAGGGCGACTATTACTGGTAGGGATGGAAGCGAACTGCCTTGCTCGATAGCGATAATCGTTTGACGCGTAATACCCAGCTTGTGGGCCAGTTCTTCTTGGCTCAAACGCTTCCGCCTACGAAGCTCGCGAAGTCTCAAGTTTATGTCTGTCGAACTCATTTTATATCTCCAAATCTGGCCTTCAGGCCTTGATTCGGCTGCAAGCTGTTTATCGTCGTCACCGTAGTTTCAACTATGGCTCCTCCTGCTGCACAGCTTTCGCCAAAATCAATTCCTGCGGATCCCAGATGCGAGATATAAAAAGAATTCGTCATGCTTGAAATGTAAAGAAAACTTTACAATTTGTCAATGGCAGTTTTTAAGCTTGCGCGGAGTGAAGTGACTTAGCAAACCGACGTGTCATTGCGAGGAACGAAGTTTCGTGGCAATCTTCTTCAAGTTTGCTTCACTTCGTTCGCAATGACATCATTCATGTATAATATATACAGATTATTGGAGGGACTATGTATGATCTCTTAGCGATTGGGGATGCCACTCTTGATGTCTTTATGCATTTAAACGATGCCAGCGTCATGTGCGAATTAGACAACCATAACTGTAAGATGTGCTTAAATTACGGCGATAAAATTGCTGTTGATAAGGTCGATTTTATCATCGGGGGAAATGCGGCTAACGCGGCAGTTGGATCAAAGCGATTGGGATTAAGCAGTGCGTACTTAGGTACAATCGGCAACGACGACACGGGTAAACAAATACAGTCGGTTTTTCATAAAGAGGGTGTGAGTACGGAATACTTAACAGTTGCCGAAGGTGAAGCTTCAAACTACTCAGTTGTCCTTAATTTTCAAGCCGAACGGACAATTTTAGTCCATCATAATCCTCGACATTATGTTTGGAACGTCGTTCACCCGCCAAAATGGGCTTATTTAACCAGTGCGGGTGCCGGATTTGAACCACTTTATGATAAAGCAATCGATATGGTTAGGGCAGGGAACGTATTCCTCGCCTATAATCCTGGGACGCATCAGCTTAAAAAAGGCTATGAATTTCTAAAACCATCGTTAGCGATAACTAATATACTATTCCTGAATCGAGAAGAAAGTTCTGGATTACTTAATATTCAAGGTGAGGTTTCCATAACAGAATTATTAACCGGGCTGAAGAACTTAGGACCACAGATGGTAGTAATTACCGACGGAGCAAAAGGTTCGTTCGTTTATGATGGCAAGACTATCTACCAATGTGGCATCTTCAATGGGCCGGTGGTGGAGCGAACTGGTTGTGGCGATGCCTATGCCACAGCATTTACGGTGGCCATATGTGAAGGTAAGTCAATCAGCGAAGCTATGATGTGGGGAAGTGCTAATTCGACATCAGTCTTGGCTTACGTTGGGCCACAGGCTGGTCTGCTTACGGTTGATGGCATTAATCAGATGATTGAAAAAAATAAAGACGTACAACCGAAAACACTCTAATTGATTATAGAAACCAGCCAGCACTCAGCTGGCTGGTTTTGAGATCTCACGGCCGAACAAATCTTAGCTCAAAACCTTCTTGGAATTGTGTTACTTTCCCCGCCAACCGTTGACTTGCTTCGGCAAAAACGTGCGCAATTTCAACCAGAAAGTCTGGAACTTCCTCTGTCTGGTGGTATATTAGCTTATTAGGGTCTTGAGCATACCAGGCATTGAGAGGACGAGAATCGAACGGATGTGCCGGTTCCTGTGTGAAAGCAATGACGAGATTGCGTTGAGATGGAATGAAAATCCTTGTGGCATAGCACCCTTCATTCATGGGGCCGCCAGTTTTCACCCATTCGCGAACAATTTGGCCTTCCAAATTTCCCTCTTTCTGTTGTGCAAGAAGTCACAAGATGAAAGTGCATCTTGAATATACCATAGTAAATCTATATTTTTAGTAATTGATTTTTGTCGTGTAACTCATATAATATCATCACTCAGAGTCCCGGAAGTATTGGGCGTGGTGGCCACGAGACGGCCAAGGATCTGCGCCCGGCCGCAGAGTTGGAGGAATGCAAATCTTTCTACGCTGTGACACGCAAGGCTTTAGAATCAACCGAGTAAGCCTTGGCCGTCTGCTCAATGGATATGTTGGCCAATCGCCGGTTCCAGTTGAAATCACACTCAAGGGCAATATCGGAGTCCAGACGGGAGGCAATCCCGTCCTCACTGGTGAGGAAGCGATGTGGTATAAGCTGCCTGGTGTCTACTTCGGTTTTGTCCAACCGGATGTCGGATCCGAGTACACACGTTTCCAGTCGCTGCTCATCAGGTTTTCTGAGACAGAATGTGACGAAGAGGCTTTGGTTGAGATCATCACGACAATTGTCGACAGACTTCGTTCCGCCGGGCTTCCTTTCAAAATGGCTTGCCTTCGCCAAGTAACAAAGAATCGGTTGCTTTTCCAAGGGCAGGCTGAGTTGCATGAATTCCTCTCCACCGCTGTTCAGGCGCTCCTCATTAACGCACGAGGAGATAAAACCACTGAGTACCCGCTCCTGCCCGTGGTCGTCATATGACGAGATAACCCCGCATCAGTCTGGTGTGGGGTTTTGTTGTGCTTTGATTGTCGTTGCGAGGAGTGTAATGACGAAGCAATCTAATTACTCTGAAAGATTGCCGCGCTACGCTCGCAATGACATAAAAAGGTTACCTGTTCTTGGTTGACTTTCCCCCTGTTTTATGGTATGTTATACCTGTTTCTTGCGAATATTAACAACACACTAAGTCAGTAAAACTTAGTTTCCATATGGGCCTGCATTGGCTTCGACAGAAGGATATGGACGAATAAAAGAGCACGTAGAGTGACATCTCTTAAACTGTTACCTATAAATGCAAACGCATTTAACCGAGTAAAGACTGCTGTTGCAAACTTGTTTGCACCCTCAGAACTTGCTCTTGCTTACGCTTAAGTAAGCATGTCTTCTCACGCTGGATCCGTGGTGTGATCAAGGCACAACTTAACGGACTGCGCTGAACTAGGTGGTGACCCCAATTCCGTACAGTTGAGGGGTTACTGATCGTTACGCAAGTAATGGTCAGGTTGTCGTACTTCAGCTAAGACACGACACTGCTCTCAGTCTCGTTTGACTACTTAAAGAGACTGAGCTAAGACAAAAATAGTCTAAACGTGTAGCGCTTTTATTTATCCCCTTTTGGACAGGGGTTCAACTCCCCTCAGGTCCACCATCAAAAAAGCACCCAACCCGGGTGCTTTTTTGATGTGTCGATTTGCAGGCAGAACTATAACCATTCCTAGTTATTATTACTAAATGAGACGCATAATGTGCAATCTCCTATATATAAATTTACAAAAGTAGATCATAATAAAAACGTTAATATAAAAATTTGCAAACAGAGGATTTTTATGAAAAAGAAGTTACCCCACTTTAGCGGTCGCATGACTGCCCAGGGTAACGTTTCTCATTCTGATAACGGTGAATCGTGCGAGCGGAGCACAAACGCTCCGAATGATATCATGGTCGAAGTTAATGGCGAGAATATCGGCGGCAAACTGATTATTCATTATAACGAAATTACCAAACATGACGTTGTATCGTTCTTCATCACCAGCGGACAAAGTGATGAAGCTCGAGATTGGTTGGAATTCACTTTTGTCGATCCGTATAAGCCATCCGGCGTTTATAAATAATAATTGTAGTTATTTTATTGGAGCCTCGTGAAAACACCTGAATGGGGTGATTTTTTGCAATCTTTGGGAATCTTGACCATGATATGATGAGTCTCTTGATCCTACGCGTATGACAGAAAGGAAGGTCATGGACGCAGCAGAGAGTAGAAGAATTCGACGAGCTGAAGCAAGCCAAGGATGTATGACTGTTTCGGAGGCGGGTAAGAAAGGCGGCGATACCGTCAAAGAGAAATATGGCGTAGGCTATTACAGCGAGATCGGAAAAAAGGGTGGCAGGACAACTAAGAAACGTCACGGACCAGAGTTTTATAGTGAAATCGGCCAGCTTGGTGGATCAGCGAGCGTTGAGAGTAAAAAACGCAAAAAAAGCCAGAGTGATGACGGGATCTAGCGCCTTACCGCATGGACCTTTTGGGGAACCCAGCGGTTTTTTTATTTTTTATCATTGATTACCAACCTGAAGGTCTCTATAATGCCTTTGTAACTCAGGCTCTATTGCGGAAGAAGGAGCGTGGCATGGCAGAGAAAGAAAAAAGAGGGGGAATGACGGTCCGTGAAGCTGG
>JBGPML010000042.1:0-7649 GCA_041486955.1 Patescibacteria group bacterium | reverse complement strand
CTCTGTTCTGGCCAGGCCCAAGTCTTAGTCCCTCCGGCAAGCCGATGGAACACCGACTTACGGGGACAGGATATTTGGCTAATCTAGGTTAAGCCACCGAGCCACCGTACCCAGCCAGAACACAACAGTCCTTACAAAATCGAATCGATAACTTTACACAAAATTCATACTTTCCTCCTTGGTTTTTCCCTTTTTTATGCTGGCCAGAATATACCATAAAATAGTATTTTTGTCAATGGGTTCACAGGTGTCAATTCACCTATTTCAGCTCTAAAAATGGCCCGTGAATAACCTAAAAAACATCCTCCAGGAAGCCTCTGGAAGGCCCTAAAACACCGAAAATAGCCCTATTTACAGGTTAGAGCCTGTAAATAGCACTTTGTAGCGTAACTTATGATTCGGATAAAAGCTTTGTTCCGTCCGGCGTGTCAATAACCTGATAGCCTAATTCTTCAATATTCTTTCGTAATTCGTCTGATCGCGCCCAATCTTGGTTGATTCGGGCCTGATTTCTTTCGCTTAACAGCATTGCGACTGGCTCGGGAATTTTTGGCTCTTTTGTATTGAGGGCTAGGCCAATTTGCAATATTGGTTCAAATTCCCACCAAGCCGACTTACTTTTGCCATCATGGAGTAAAGCGAGGGCTTTTGGCGTATCGAGGTCTTGGTTGATCGCCGCGAGGATATGTTTGAAATTCTCGCTCCCATCCTTAGCAATTACATCTGGAACGACGCCAACTGATTCAACAAGGTTTAAACGAGTATTGCGGGCCCCTTCAAGGGCTTCCCATGTAAAGTTCATTTTTGAACGGTAATGAGCCATCAAACACAAATAGCGGAAATCTAACGGCGAAAAGCCTTTTTCTTGCACTGTTTTCAAAGTAATCACATTCCCCTCACTTTTCCCCATACGGCCTCCATCAACGAGTAAGAACTCATTATGCAGCCAATAATTAGCTAATGGTAGATCAAACGCCGCTTCACTTTGGGCAATTTCATTGGTGTGATGCGTGCCAATATGATCGACCCCACCGGTATGAATATCAAACGGCTGACCGAGTAGTTCTCGCGAAATCGCTGAACATTCAATATGCCAACCAGGAAATCCCTCACCCCATGGGCTTGGCCAATGCAGTATATGACTGGCATAACGACCGACCAAGAAGAACCACAGGGCAAAATCCTGTGGATTCTTTTTATCTGAGTCAACAATAACCTCTGCTCGAGCACCAGTTAACATATCCTGACGCTTTTGGCCGGTTAATTTGCCGTAATCATTAATTTTCGTGGTATCAAAATAGATTGCCGATTCAGTTTTATAGGTGAATCCTTTGTCTTCCAGGATTTTGATTAATACTATTTGAACTTCTATTGTTTCTGTCGCGGATTTAATTTTATCCGGTAATTCGATATTTAAAGCTTTTAAGTCCTCGATAAACTGGTCCGTATACTTTTTAGCAATGTCTAATGGGTTAATCCCCTCTCGTTTGGCCCCGACTTCGAGTTTATCTTCTCCTTCATCGCCATCCCCCACCAGATGCCCGACATCAGTAATATTCATGGCATGGGTTACGCTGTAGTCATTAAATTTGAGAACTCGTTTCAGGGTATCGGCAAAAATATAGCTCCGTAAGTTACCGATATGAGCAAAATCATAGACCGTTGGACCACACGAATACATGCGTACTTCACCTGGCGTTATCGGTTTAAATTCCTCTTTTGATCGAGTGAGACTGTTATAAAGAAAAATTGGTTGCATGATATCTATTCTCTTATTTATGGGTTTTATAGTTTTGGCGACCTTCCAGGGCGCGACGCAGGGTTAATTCATCAGCATATTCGAGATCGCCTCCTACCGGTAATCCACGGGCAATTCGCGTAATAATCAGGGATTTAGGGGCAACATGGGCAATTTTATCAGTGATATAGGTCGCGGTAGCTTCTCCTTCTAGGCTTGGATCGGTCGCTAGAATTATCTCATGAATGTCATTTGTCCCAACCCTGGTCAGGAGCTGTTCAATTGTTAAATCTCTTGGGCCGACACCATTGATAGGCGAAATGACCCCGCCTAATACATGATACACGCCCTCAAATCCCGTTCGCTCCATGGCAACCATATCAAGAGTTTCTTCAACTATCAGGACTCGGCTTTTGTCGCGCTCGTCATCAGAGCAAATTGGACAGGGATTTGTTTCGCTAATGGTAAAACAAATATCGCATTTTAGCAGGTTATCTTTAAGACCCAGAAACGCATTCCCTATCATATTAACCTCTTCTTCCGGTCGGTTAATAAGGTAAAAAGCTAAGCGATTGGCGGTTTTTGGCCCAATTCCGGGCAACCGAGATAACGCCTGGCTCAATTCTTGAATCGATCGGGGCAGAAACTGCTTCATAATAAGAACGTATCATAAACTCGCTCAGATTGTATCATAGGTGATTTATGCAATGTCATTGCGAGGGATAACATCCCGTGGCAATCTAGATTGCCGCGTCTCCGCCAGCTGGCGGATTCCTCGCAATGACGAGTAATATGATATTTTAGCGTTTCACTTTTTGCTTTTTCGATTTCGTCGGTTTAGAAACCGCTTCAGATTCAACGGAGGCATCGGGTAGTGGTTTTGAGAAATCACCATTGGTACAGACAATTTCGCCTTTCTTGATCACCATTAAGCCTTTACATTTTGGACAGGGTTCAGCCACCGGCTTATCCCAGGAGGCAAAATCGCACTTGGGGTAGTTTTCACAGCCCCAAAAGACTTTACCGCGCCGGCTGCGGAGTTCGACAATCGCTCCCCCATCTTTCGGACATGGTACACCGATCTCTTTTTTAATCGATTCCATATAGTTACAGTTTGGATAGTTTGAGCAACCGATAAAGCTGCCAAAACGACCCCTTTTAATCACTAGGTCGCCTCCATCTTTCGGACACTTCCGGCCTTCAACTAAATTCTCTTCTGTCTTCTCATCCATTTCTAAGGGACGGGTATGTTTACATTCAGGGAATCCGGTACAGGCATAGAACTTTCCATAACGTCCAAGTTTGATTACCATGGGCTTGCCGCAGACGGGACATTTTTCATCGGTCGCTTCTTCAGATAGCTTCTTATCCCCTAGATCTTTCCCGGCCGCTTCAACAAGTTTATGAAATGGTCCATAAAATTCTTTAATTACAGCTTGCCATTTTTTATCGCCATCAGCGATTTCATCCAATTCATCTTCCATTTTAGCGGTAAAGGTATAGTCAACAATCGACGGGAACTTCTCTTTTAAGAGCTCAATCACAATTTTACCGACATCTTTGGGGACAAATTTATTCTCCTCTTTGGCCACATAGCCCCGATCGATAATCGTTGAAATGGTTGGTGAGTAGGTTGAAGGCCGGCCAATCCCTAATCGCTCCAATTCCTTCACTAAGCTCGCTTCGGTAAAGCGAGGTGGCGGTTGCGTAAAGTGCTGTTTCTCTTCTGTATCTTTTAAATCAACTGAGTCATCTTTTTTAATCAATGGTAAGAATTGACTCATTTCCGAATTTTCTTGATCGAGTTCAGTTGGGTCATCAACCCCTTCTTCATATACTTTAAGATAGCCGGGAAAAATAATTCGCAGACCGCGGGCGATATAGGTTAAAGCCGTTGGCTCTTTTTTAGGGCCGATATGTAATTGGGTCGCCTCTGTATCGGCTGAGCTCATCTGGCAGGCCAAGGCCCGTTCCCAAATCAGCTTATACAACTTGAATTCCTGTGGCGCGAGATACTGTTTTATATCATCTGGTTTGCGCTTAAAGCTCGTTGGGCGAACGGCTTCGTGAGCTTCTTGTGCACCCTTGGATTTAGTTTTGTATATTTTTGGCTGAGACGGGAGGTATTTTTGACCGTACGTGTCTTGAATAACCTCTCGAGCTTCAGAAATAGCTAATTCTGCTACGTTAAGCGAATCAGTACGCATATATGTAATCAAACCGATAGTCTCTCCCCCAACCGCAATACCTTCATACAACTTTTGGGCATGCATCATCGTCTGCTTGACTGAAAAATGAAGTTTGCGACTCGCCTCCTGCTGGAGGGTTGAAGTGGTAAAAGGCGGTTTTGGGTGGCGTTGTTTTTGTTCGGTGATACGATCAGTTACCAACCAATCATCCGAGGCGTATGATTTAGCTTTTTCAATAACTGCTTTTGTGGGATATTTCGGTAGACTTTTTTCGCTCACTTTTTCCAATTTTGCGAGAAATGATTCCTTTTTATCAGTTAAAAAGGTTGCCCAGAGCGACCAATATTCTGTTGTTTTAAACTTGCCGATTTCCTCTTCGCGATCAGTGATCAGGCGAAGAGCGACAGATTGGACACGTCCCGCTGATAACCCGCGATAGATTTTCTGCCATAATAATGGGCTCAAACTGTATCCAACTAATCGATCTAACACCCGGCGAGCCTGTTGAGCATCAACTAAAGCAGCATTAATCTCTCCGGGATGCTTCAAAGCATTTTGAATCGCTTGATTGGTAATCTCATGGAAAAGAATTCGACGTGTTTTATCTGGTTTCAGTTCAAGGGCTGATGCCAAATGCCAGGCAATTGCTTCACCTTCTCGATCCGGGTCAGTTGCGAGATAGACTGTTTCGGCTGACTTTGCGAGTGATTTCAGTTCTTTGACAATTGGAGAAGCTTTTTTGGGAATTACATACTTAGGCGTAAAGTTATCTTTTACATCAACCCCTAAGTTGGTACGAGGTAAATCACGAACATGGCCATAGGTTGCGCGAACAACCGTGCTGGAATCAACGAATTTTTGGATTGTTTTGGCTTTCGCGGGTGATTCAACCAAGACCAAATTCTTTTTTGGCATACGTTAATACCTCATTTTTATAAATATCTTATTCAGTATAAATAGAAAGACAAAAAGTCGCTAGCTTTTCAGATAATATTCGCCGGAAGATGAAACCGATACCCTATTTGCTAATTCCAATTGTGTTAGTTCCTGGCGGATTTGGGCAACGGTAATCCCAAGTTGTGCTGCCAAAGTGTCAATCGAAGCACCACCATCAACTAAAATTTTTAGCAACGGCGTATCTATTTTAGGTAAAACAGTTTCTTCAACGACGATATCGAGCATATCAAGAATTGTGGTATATGACGTTACTGGCCAGGCTCCATCAATAAGGAGTAAATGTGGACCAGCCGAGCTTGGCTGAAAAATGTCGCCCGGTACCGTGCCAACATCACGCCCATAGCTTAATGCATAACGAGCGGTAACCAATGATCCCGACCGCTCATTGCCTTCTATAACTATTGTCGCTCTGCTTAGACCAGCAATAATACGATTGCGCTCCAGAAAATGGTGCTTTTGTGGTCTCACTCCAGGCGGATATTCGCTCACTAAACAGTGAGCATCTACTATTCGCTGGGCAAGCACATGGTTTGTGACTGGTTCAAATCGATCTAACCCTCCACCTAATACAGCAATAGTCGGGATATGATGATCTAAAGCAATGCGATGAATTTCGGCATCGACTCCCAGCGCCAGTCCAGAAACAACCCCAACCGAATAATTTTGGAGCGGACGGATGAGACTATCGATTACTCGCCTGCCGTATTGTGTCATGGTTCGTGTCCCAACACAGCTGAACCAATCAAAGTTATGTAGAGTATCTAAATTCCCTCTTACATAGAGAACATAAGGCTTATCACTTATTTCATTAAGAAGATTCGGGTAATCAATGTCAGAATAAAGCACTGCATTGATTTTATATTGCTTTAAATCCTGTTCAATTTCAGCAATTATTCTCTCTTTCCAAGCAGAATCTAAAATCCGGCCTAATGAACCTGGAATCGAGCTAGGCTTATTGTGCCATCGGTTATAGAGTTGCATCAACGAACCATACTCGTCGGCAATCTCAAATAAACGAACATTATAGAGCGATGCTATTTTCGATAGGCTTGCCGCAAGAAGAACTTCCGTCATTGAAACCGATTCTACTCTTATTGCTCCAAAAAGACAATGACTTACCGTCCTTCCGTCTTAATAGTTATTGACAGGTTACGGCTGCTTTGCTATTATCTGATCAATCTAACTTGCGTGACGATAGCGCATTAGGCTCTTGACAAATTTTAGATTTTGTATATAATCCCAATTGTAATAGCGGGAGTTCTCGGAAATAAGACGTTAGTTTACTAACGAACAACGCTGTGCCCCTCCTTCGGCGTTCTTCTTTCCGAGAACCCTCTCTATTACACCGACTGCCCGTCCCTATTAAAATAGCATTAGGGATGAAAAATCTTTTTAAGAGGCAAGGAGGTAATGGAGGGGACTAGAAACGCCACGAGAAATCGTGGTGTTTTTTTATATATAAGTTAGATTAGTTCAATCAGTGTGATTTTCTCGACACACTCTAGGTCAGTAGACCAGCGTTCGCAGACGGTCTCGAAAAACACTCCGATTGATCGACACACGATTTCCGCGGCGCTTGCTTGAGTGGATGATAGGGGTGGATGGCATTCGGAATACCGCGGGTAGGGACCCAGGTCTGAGAATGCTATCCACCCCTATCTAGAAAGATTTTCGTGGCGTCTGCTAGAAAGGTGAGGATGAGAGAGACGGAGAATTGCTTTATTAAGGGCAAATTGCTTAAATAAGAAGGTGAAGAAATTTCAGTTTTCAGAGAAGGCTCTTATTTATAGCATCGCCGGTGCTATTTTATTAGTCTCTATTTTCTTGCGTTTTTATCATTTAGGAATCATAAAAGAGAAAATTTTTGATGAAGTCTATTTTCCCGTTTTTGCTCAGGACTATATTACCCATACTGATTTTTTTGATGCCCATCCCCCACTCGGCAAACTGATTATCGCGGTTGGAATAAAGCTTTTTGGTAATATTCCATTCGGTTGGCGGGTCATGGATGCCGTGGCTGGTATGTTGCTCTTGGGCTCGATTTTTGGATTTGCTTTCGATCTAACAAAAAAACCACGTGTTGCACTATTAGCTCTATTATTTGTCGCCATAGAACCAATGGCCCTGGTTGAATCACGAGTTGGGCTGATTAATATTTATCTCGCCTTTTTTTCTATTCTCGGACTGTGGTTTTTTTGGCGTTGGTGGCAGTCAGAACAAAAAAGTACGGCTGACTTTACTTTAGCCATTGTGTTTATGGCTGCGGCTACATCGGTAAAATGGATCGGAATTGGCGCTTTTGGTTCATCTATTCTTTTCTTACTTATCCAACGAATTATTTATAAACAACGTCTTTTTCCCAATCGAACCCAACTCATTGCCCTGATTATTTTTCCAATTCTCTACCTCGCAACATTCATTCCTGACATTCAGCGCGGCCAGAATCTCAGCTGGTGGCATTCAAATGCCTATAACTATCACGCTCATCTAAAGGCAACTCATCCGTATGGATCGGCCTGGTGGACCTGGGCAATTATGATTCGGCCGATTTGGCTCTACTACCAGTCCCCTATTCCCCATCGAGTGGTTGGAATTATTGAAATCGGGAATGTCGTGACTTGGATCGCCGGACTGTTTGCTCTCTTGCCTATTGCTTTTAAGCTCACTGAAGCAAAAACGGTGGCGATTCGCGACCGCTACCTTTTTCTTCTTTTAACTTATTTGGCTCTCTATTTGCCATGGATTGTTATTTCTCGAGTTAAATT
>JBGPML010000041.1:0-7860 GCA_041486955.1 Patescibacteria group bacterium | reverse complement strand
CGTTTTAAGTCCTCAAGCATGGATTCGTTCCATAACCCGAGCCGTTTTAAGTCGTGAACCAGATAGTCATTGACGACGGTAAATTCACCGCTCATGTTTGATTTCACATAGAGATTTTTATAGATTGGTTCAATGCATGGGTAACAACCTGAGATATTAGAAATCGTTGCGGTCGGAGCAATAGCCATAATATTGGAATTACGCATACCGTATTTTTGGACCGATTCGCGAACTGGCTTCCAGTCCAATTTGCTCGTCCGGGCAACACCAATTGGCATATCACGCTCTTCTTCTAGAAGATCAAGGGTGTCTTGTGGGAATATGCCCCGATCCCACTTCGAGCCTTTGAACGATGTATACGCGCCGCGCTCTTTGGCCAAGTTACTGGAAGCAAGGATAGCGTGATAGGCAATGTATTCCATACTTTCATCGGCAAATTCCACGGCTTTGTCAGAATCAAAATCAATATCCAAGACATAGAGGGCATCTTGAAATCCCATCAACCCTAATCCAATAGGTCGATGCCGCATATTGGACGTTTTGCACTCCTCAGTTGGGTAAAAGTTCAAATTAATCACATTGTCGAGCATCCGAATCCCGAGAGCCGTCGTTTCTTTAAGGAGAGTTTTATCGAGTTTGCCGTCTTTCATGTGACGGGCCAAATTAATCGAGCCAAGGTTACATACCGCTGTTTCTTCAACTGAGTTATTTAAGGTAATTTCGGTACACAAATTAGAATTATGAATGACACCAGCGTGATCCTGAGGCGACCTTACGTTACACGGGTCTTTAAATGTGATCCAGGGATGGCCAGTTTCAAACAACATGGTGATCATTTTGCGCCACAGGTCTTTCGCTTGAACCTTTTTAAACAGTCGAATCTCGCCCCGCGCGGCTTTGCGTTCATACTCTTTGTATTTTTTTTCAAACGCTGAGCCATAAATATGATGTAATTCCGGTGTTTCGTCCGGCGAAAAGAGGGTCCATTCCCCGCCTTCAATGACGCGTTTCATAAACAGATCCGGTACCCAGCTGGCGGTGTTCATGTCGTGAGTCCGACGGCGTTCATCTCCGGTATTACGACGCAGATCAAGAAAATCCTCGTAATCGTAGTGCCAGTTTTCGAGATAGACGCACGTTGCTCCGCGTCGTTTGCCGGAGCGGGCAATTGCCACGGTTACGTCATTGGAGATTTTCAAGAAAGGAATAACCCCTTGGCTACCAATATTGACACTCTTAATGAGTGATCCGGTGCCGCGAATACTCGACCAGTCAGTTCCAATGCCGCCTGAATACTTTGACATTTGGGCGTTATCGCCAAAGACTTTAAAAATATTCGGGAGATCATCGTCTACCGTGTTCAAAAAGCAGGAACTTAGCTGAGGTCGCGTTGTGCCAGAGTGAAATAGTGTTGGCGTTGACGGTACATAGCGCATGGTCGAAATAAGATCATAAAACGCTTTGGCCCATTTTTCTTTATCTTCTTCTTGTAATGCCAAGCCCATGGCAATACGCATCCAGAAGGTCTGGGGTGTTTCCATTTTACGTTCGGCGCCTTCTTCACGAATAATGTAACGATCGTAAATAACTTGAAACCCAAGATATTCAAACAAATCATCACGTTCTGGTCTTAAATATGCCGCCATTTCATCGAGATCGTATTCTAACAAACCTGCATCGAGTCGATTGGCGACAACACACTCCTTTAATTTCGTAATAAATGAGTGGCGATATGCGCTATCCAATTTAGCTGGAGTCGTAGAGCCAAAAACCTCATGATAGAGATTTTGCATGGCCAAACGAGTGGTAAATTTGGAGTAATCAGGATCCTTTTCAATAAATGAACGGGCTCCCATGACAATAGCTAATTCGACTTCATTTTCTTTAATACCATCGAAAATATGGGCTTCGGCATGTTCTAAAACTGCGTCTATTTCAATGTCTCCGAGTCCAACGGCTGCATCAACTAAACGTTGACGTATCTTTTTAAAATCAATAACTTTTCTTTCACCTTCTAACGTTTCATAATGCAGTTTCGGTTTTTCGCGTTTTGTTGATTCCTTGTCCTTCCGAACCTCTCGCTCACGTTCTTTCGTATGCTCGGCGCGATATAAAATATAGGCTTTCGCCACATCAAATAAGCCGTATTCCATTAACGTTCGTTCAACTAAATCTTGTACGGCCTCGACATCCGGGGTTGCCTGTTTAAATTTAATTTGGATATGTCGAACAGCATGATCACACATGACGTCGAATGGTCGTAAATCCATACCAGGATTAACTGCCAGAGCCGCTTTCTCCATCGCCCGGCGAATTTTATTTCGATCGAATTCTGCAATCGTACCATCGCGTTTTTTAATCGTTGCTATGGACATATGCCTCCTAAAATAAATACTTCATAACCTACAATATTGCGCCGGACAATTAAGCAATTTCGAATAGTGCACAAGTAACGTACACAATATCTTCGGCCTTTGCAAGCCATAAACAACTAGATAGTGTAGCTCATAACGCCTTTTTATTCGTCTATATGGTAGGATTTAAAATAGCTATAGAAATTCGCTTGTTTTTGCCTGGGACTGACGACTGAGACCATCGATATACGGTAAAGGTTGAGTGGACGCGTGATGAGCTGGTTTTAATGCATCATGTCTTTGACGAACAGTACGAATCATTTTCTTTAATTCGCGTTCGGTTTCTGAAACTAGGGCTTCTGCCTCAAGCAGTTTTAACTCATACGTCTTATGGGCTTTGATTGATTCGTGTAAAGGCGTCGATGGACCAATATTTGGCGGCGGATTGATAATAAAGGTCATTACGTCGGTGACTGATTTCTTTTGATTGGATGGTGAGGTCGTCACTGGTTCTTCATGTGTAAAAGGCACAATGACTGATTTGGGAGTCGATACTAAGGCTTCAAACGGTTCAGGCGATTTCGGATGATGAGATGTGAATCCCAGATGATGTCCGAATTCTTTTTCTTTTTTATGAGCTCGCCAAGCGGCAGATAACATGAGAATTAATATGCTAACAGCCGTCAAAAATGGTACAAACGACAAATCAGCCGGAAAAACTATGTTCGTACCATGAATAACTACTATCTCTTTTGATTTCCACCAACCGTATTTATTTGATTCAATGATCGCAAAAATCAGTATGAATAATCCAACCGTAAGAAGAAATACCCCGAACCAATCGGTTGATCGACGTTTCTGTTGATTGAGTATATGACGGACAGGAGATACAGGCGACATGCCCATCCTATCTTTAATAATGCTGCTACCTGCCCTTATTCATATCGAAATATACCTATTTCGTAAATACTCAATCTCACAAGCCACTCTTAATATTTATAAGAAATGATAAAGTTGTGTTTTGAACCTATGCAATTGAGATTATCGTTATTCCGAATAGCGAAACTTAAGAAGTAAGCCAATCGAGGCTATATCAAGGAAGGAGTGAGTACCAAAACAAGGCGTACAGAGAAGTACGTCGAGCGAGGAACGGAGCGACTGACGCCGAGAGAGTCCGATTAGCTTGCTTCTCCTTCTTTTTTCTTGAAATTGAGTGCGCACGAGTTGATACAGAATCTCTGTCCATTTGGCCCCGGACCATCGGGAAAAACATGGCCTAAATGACTGCCGCAACGTTTGCATTTCACTTCAATCCGTTTCATGCCGTGACTATTATCTTCTTCTAAAATAACATTTTCTTTGTTCATAGGTTCAGTAAAGCTCGGCCAACCGGTACCAGAATCGAACTTGGTGTCTGATGAAAACAAGACATTGCCGCAAGCAGCGCAGGTATAATCACCACCCTCTTTGTTATGTAATAATTTGCCGGTAAATGCCTGTTCGGTGCCTTTATTACGCAACACCTCATACTGCTCAGGCGTTAAATCTTTCTTCCATTCTTCGTCGGTTTTATTCATTGTATCCATTTTTTCTCCTCGTTTTATTTATTATACGCTCGGTCGCAAAATAACGATGAGCGGCTGTATTGTCTGAACCATTGCTTTTGATAGTATTGATAAGGCCGAGTCATCGGTTGACATATATTCTGGCACCTTCACAACCAAAGGATTGAACATGAAATTGCGGGAGATCGAGTTCGGTTTTGTCTTTGCATCCTCTGGCGCGCGCGGATTTTTCGATCAGCCTTATCGTTTCCAACGATTAGTCCCTTTGTGGAAACCAGAATGGACGGACACACAGTTCATCGGCAAGACCATGACGGTCATGCCTCGCCTAGGCAAAATGGAAATGTTGCCAGACGGTGTGACGCCTCTGAGACTCAAACCAAACTGTATTCATGTCAATCTCATCACAGGGAACGTTCTGAACGCAGTCGGATTGAGTAATCCCGGAGCACGAGCCTTGTTTGAAACAGGTATCTGGCAACAAAGGCGAGATAATTTCGGCATCTCTTTTGCCGCTGTTTCGGCAACACCGTCTGAACGAGAGGAGGAACTAAAGGAATTCGTGGCATTAGCGCCACAATACCTGCAGCACTTTCAAGGAAAGGTTGCATTGCATTTGAACTTTGGATGCCCCAATACAGGGGTAGACAATACAAATCTCGTCACGGAAGTTCATCGAGCATTGGAAATTTCCGATCGGCTGCACATATCGATCGTGCTAAATTTCAGCCCGACGGTAAGCTCTATCACTCTCATTGAGTGTTCGAAGCATCCGTCATGTGACGCGTTGTGGCCCGGCAACTCCATTCCCTGGGGCGACCCAGCGATTGACTGGAAACGACTGTACCACTCCACAACCTCACCGCTAACCCGTCGAGGTTTCGACAGTCCTGGTGGACTTTCCGGTCCAGCTTGCTTGCCCATCGCACTCTCAAAAGTGCGTATCAGTTGGGAACATGGCTGCAAGAAACCCTTGATCGTATGTAATGGAATCCGCAAACCAAAGGATGTACGTAACGCAAAATTGGCCCAAGCGGCCGGTATAGGTTTAGGCAGCATCGCGATCGTCCGTCCGTGGCTTTTGACACGAGTTGTTCGCGAAGCCTACAAGTGCTTTGGCGGAAAGGAACCGTGAGATGGAAACAATCAGGATACCTCCACCCGACGACTGGCACGTTCATTTCCGTGAGGGAGAGATGTTGCAAAACGTTGCCGGCTACACGACTCGCATATTCAACCGAGCCTTGGTCATGCCGAACACGAATCCTCCGGTTCTCACGGCGACTGATGCAATGCGATACCGCGGAAAGATTGAGCGTCTGGCGCCGACCAGCTTCACGCCGATGATGACGATTCAGATTACTCAGCAAACAACTCCGGCAATCGTTATCGAAGCAAAAAAAGCTGGAGTCATTGCCGGCAAACTCTACCCTGAAGGGGTAACGACCAACTCTGACAACGGAGTGAGAGATTTTACCGCCCTCATCCCTGTTTTCCGTGCTATGGAGGACGCTGGGATGGTTCTCAGCCTTCACGGTGAGATGCCCGACAAATTCTGTCTTGACCGAGAACGTCTATTCCTCAAAGTGGTTGAGAGTATACGGCGAAGCTGTCGCCACCTCCGGATCGTGCTTGAACATATCACCACGGCAGCAGCAGTTGATTTCGTCACCAACCATGACGGAATAGCGGGAACCATAACCCTGCATCACTTGATGTTGACGCTTGACGACGTGGTGGGCGACAAGATTTCTCCCCACTACTTCTGTAAGCCAATCGCCAAACGGCCGGAAGACCGCAAGGCCCTTCTCTACGTTGCCACCAGTGGAGACGAAAGGTTCTTCTTCGGCAGCGATAGCGCTCCCCATCGACGGGAGGACAAGGAGTGCGCTCATGGTTGCGCCGGCATCTTTACCGCCCCAGTAGTAGTTCCCCTCCTGGTCCAGATTTTCACAAAGCTGGGACGGGATATTGTGCAGCATCTCGAACCGTTCCTGTGCTGGAATGGAGCCAGATTCTATGACGTCGAACTGGCAAGGCATGACCAGTTGACCATAGTCCAACAGCCATGGACAGTCCCGTCAGAGATTGCCGGCATTGTTCCGTTCATGACGGGACAAATCTTGGAATGGCAGGTTCAAGAATGACTCTCTATCATCCCCAGACTCGCATGGAGCAGCCTGGGGATGTTCTTTTTATAAGAACTGCTGCTGATCACGAGCCCGAAGGCACAAAATCAGCAGCAAGTGCGATTATGATAGAGCGGCGGCAACCTCGTCATGGATACGTTTTGCAGCCTCAGCCCGAGTGCCTGTTGCAGGTTTGGTAATCGGCCGGCCGATCACTAGGTAGTCTGCGCCTGCTCGGATCGCCTCTCCGGGCGTCATAATTCTTTTCTGATCATTCGTCTCAGTTCCGGCCGGCCTCACTCCGGGAGTTACGATCAGGAAATCCGGACCACACGCCTTTCGTATCTCAGCGATTTCGAGGGGTGAGGCAATAACTCCATCAAGTCCGGCCTTCTTGGCCAGAAGCGCGAGCTTGCGGACTGCATCTCGCATGAACTTTGTCTTTATTTCCACATCATCGGTCTCGGCCCAGACTGGCAGGAGTCCTGTTCCGACACAGGTGGCAACGTCCATACTGGTCAGAAGCGTCACCCCCAGAATGAGTGGTCTTGGGGCAGCGGTCATGGCTTGAGACGCTACTTCATCGACTGCCCTCCTAGCCGCCTGCATCATTTCCAACCCGCCCAAACAGTGGACGTTGAACATCCGTACGCCCACCAAACGTGCCGCTTTCAAAGATGCTCGGTAAACCGTTTCGGGTATATCGAAGTACTTCCCGTCGTAAAAGGTCCCCATTCCTTGCTGGACGGCGCGAAACATAACATCATTGGCAGTGCCTTCCGTCATCATTTCTTTGCCGACCTTTATGAGGCCGACATACGGTCCGACTTCTTTGATAATCTGTCCGGCCTCATGGGCATCGACATCGAGGGCCACGATGATCCGTTGACGAGATTCCTTCACGTTCGTCTCCTTGTATTGGTGCGATCGCCAAGCTGGATGCTTTGCGAGTTTAATTTATTAATAATTCAGAAGCTGGATAAAAACAAATAAAAATGCTCGGTTCTATGGTGGGAACCGAGCGGGTGGTGGAGACATCATAGCGACCCAATCTGACTGCGATTATGTCGCCGAAGGATATTGGCCTGCTGAGCCACTCGCTCGGCACGGCGTAGAGCGACAACGGCTTTCAGCTCCTCTTGCAACAAATCAGTTGGAGCGGAGGCGTAGTTCAACCAGCCATAGTCGATCACCTGATCGAGAAGCGACCCAAGTTTTGGCGGGATCTCTCCCTTCTGGATAATACTCGGGAGGTGAAATCTAATGATCTCGGTGACCGTTTGTCGAGCTTGCTCGGTCTCTTGCTTCAACCAATAAGCCGAGAGATCGCGCACATCTTGTCCGTGAGGGTTGTGAACCACATGAAATGCGCTTCCGTACACAAACCGAGATCGGTCCTGGCGACGAAGCATTCGTTTGGCTCTGATCTCTTCTTCAACTATCAGCATTGCCCGGACTTCGATTGGGTACATCGTTCGTCCCTCCCTTTCAGAGCAACTGCCATAAAACGACAAGGGCGATGACATGGAGGCACAGAGCAGTGCAAAACCCGATAACAGCAGAGGCAATCAAGATATGATGGTTTTTGATACTGCTGGGATCTCTTTGCCTCCTCCAGATCTCTGCAAAGACAAATCCGGACGAAAACGCGGTGATGAGGAAAATCTTTATGTTTGTTTCCTGGTTCGAGAGAAAATGCGGACCATAGTAATAGGCGCAAGACAGAGCTTCTGTCAGAACGCCCACGATTAAGACAATGAATCCATCGTCCCATCTCCGTGTCTTCAGCATCGTAACCTCAACATGGCCGCG
>JBGPML010000040.1:0-8008 GCA_041486955.1 Patescibacteria group bacterium | reverse complement strand
GTTTTCCTGGTTGGGATGGAGGAAGGCCTGTTTCCGAACCTGAGGAGTGCCATGGATCCGATGGAGCTGGAAGAGGAGCGCCGACTCTGTTATGTCGGTATGACGAGAGCAAAAGAGAAGCTGTACTGTATTCACGCTGCTACCAGGTTGATATATGGTTCGATTCAGGCTAATTTGCCGTCGCGGTTTATTTCGGAAATGCCCGAGCATTTAGTGGATAAAATTTAAGACCGTCGGATTGGGCTTCTTCTGCGTCAAAATCTCCGCTACTCCTTCACTGTACTTCTCTGTACAGCTCAGTTCGTTGCTCGATTTTTCCTGGAATAAGCCTCAATCAGCCGGTCTTGGGAGTATTCTCAGTGAAATACACTCAACTGCATCAGTTGCGACATTTATTCGCCATCTGACAGCCTCGAGTGAGTTTTTCCCTTGAAATACATTCAATTTCGTTGGTCGTAGCAATTTTTCCTGGAATTATCTCCAACCTGACGACCTCTAGTTCGGATTTTTCCTGGAAATACCCTCAAATTGAGGCTTTTATACGTAAAAAAAGGCGTAATAGTATGGTCTGATGAACCTGTTAAGTCTTGACAAAACGGCATTTTCGTGCTATAGTACGTTCATTAACAATTGAATAACGGCTAAAACGTAGTTGGCGCCTCAGGCGCCATGATGTTGTCTCTAGAGGAGTCCCAACAGATGAAGAAGACCATGATCGCCGTCTTGACCTTGTCGACCATCGCCGCCGCCTTCGCGGGCGGCCCCTCGAAGTCCGTCCAGCTCCAGGAGCGGGCGGTTGACGCCTCTAACCAGAAGATCGTCTTCCTCAAGGCGACGCCGGAGAGCTTCGAAGCGGGAGAGTGGGCGAGCAGGGCCTTCCTCGCCATCGGGGCGATTGACATCGTCTCGATGACGAACGGATCGCCCGACCTCGTGAAAGGTGGTCAAGCATTCGGAAGTCGAGGGCGCGTTCATGCTGGAAATCCAGGATGAAGCCCTCGTCGGCATGCCCGGCGCTCAGATGGTCTGTCGCTTTGCGACGACACCGGATGACGCCAAGAAGGTCGTTCTTGAGGCGGTCGCCCGGCTCAAGATGCGCCGAATCGCTTATGAACTGAAACTATTCAATCAGCACCGCGTTGATCCCTTCGGTCGCTGACAACCCTCAACTCCAACTCTAACCAAACCCCCAAGCGAAAGCGCGGGGGTTTTATTATACCTGTTAGACTTGTCAAACTGCTGCCTGATTGCTACGGTAAATGCATTGTTTATGAAATTTAAGAAGCGATATATCGCAACGCCGATACTCCTCATAGCTATTGCCCTTACCTGGAATATTGTGCTGCGACAGCATCCGCCCGAAGCGACGGCGGAAGAGATTAACCACTATTTGCATCCACAACCGAAGGATCCTCGTCATCCAATTGACGTGTATCAGTTTAATGCCACCGATGGGAACACTGAAAGCGATATCTTAGCCAAAATTCCTGCTCCGATTTACCCGGAAGATAAGGTTCGATTTGTGATTGATCCTGGCTATGGGATTGGTTCGATTGTGCAAGTAGCTCGCGCGATGCCAGTCACCATTCATGACGGCAAAAAGGAAATTGTGGCGCGAACCTGGGACGATACGGTTGAAGAACTGTTAAACGATCTGCATCGTCCGTTGGGTGATTTGGATAAAGCTGATGTTGCCGCAACCGATCAGTTAGCACCCAATATGATCATCACGATTACTCGAGTGGCGAAAACCAAAGTAACCACGAAAGAGTCCGTGGCCTATGAAACTACCACCAAAGAAGATCCGACTTTGGATCGAGGTAAGAGTAAAGTTACGGAAGACGGGAAAAATGGAGAACGAACCAAAGTCTTTGAAGTAACTCGTGAGGATGGAGAAGAAGTCTCGCGTAAATTGCTCAAAGATGAAGTCACCACGAAGCCGAAAAATAAGGTCGTGATCAAGGGGACCAAGATCAAAGTCGGCAAGACTGCGACTGGGAAAGCGACTTGGTACGATCTCTGCTGTACCAAGGTTGCGTCTAATTCGTTTAGGAAAGGTACAGTGCTTAAATTAACCAACCTGAGTAACGGCAAATCGATCGAGGTTAAGGTGGATGATACCGGGGCATTCGGGTCGGACGTGGTGGTTGATTTAGCTCCGTCGCTATTTAAACAACTGGGTGGCACCGAAGGACAAGGGGTGATATCTCGGGTCAAAGCCGAAGAAATTTTGAACCCATAAGTCGTCCTCATGGTATACTCGTGCCATGGTTATCTCACCTGATAGAATTAAATCACGACTCAAACAACTCGGCATTCGCCCTGATAAGTACTTGGGGCAGCATTTTTTAATCGATCAAACCATATTAGACCAGATTATTACGACAGCGAAAGATTTTATAACAGACAGAGACACAATCGTCGAAGTTGGTCCTGGAATGGGGATTTTGACCGAAGAATTACTGAAATTGAATCAAAAAGATGTTATTTCAGTTGAAAAAGATCCCATTTTAGCGAAAAGTCTTCCGAATTTAATCAAAGATGATCGATTGAAAGTAGTTCAGGGCGATATTTTAACTGAACTTGATAGTAATCCTGATTTTCAATCCTTAGATTCGTGGGTATTTGTCGCCAATATTCCCTATGCGATTACTTCTCCTCTGATCCGAAAGCTGCTCTATCGGAATAATCCCCCCCATCATATTTTAATTCTGGTTCAAAAGGAGTCGGCCGAACGGATTACGGCCTTACCGGGTGACTCGAGGAGGGGATTGCTGAGCCTCCAGGTCGAGATTAAGGCGGAAGGAACGATTGTTGGCTTCGTCTCCAGATCGTCATTTTGGCCAAGTCCTGAAGTCAAAAGTGCGCTATTATTATTGAGCACGCGAGAAAAGCCATTCATTCCACATGACGAGGAAGCTCATTTTTTTCGGGTGGTACAGGCAGGATTTTCCTCGAAACGGAAACAATTGGCCAATAGTTTAACCGGCGGATTACAGCGGCCGAAAGCAGAGGTGATAGATCGGTTAAAACAGGCCAAGATTGCACCTGTTGCCCGTGCTGAAGAGCTCTCCGTCGAAGAATGGTGGAGATTGACAAAAATACTTTTGCCTAGTGTATAGTCAGGGCAGAGCCTGAAATTATGAATGCACCCCAAAAAAGTTCTGATCAAACTGCTTCTCCCGAGGCTACAGCTTCGCCTGTTTTTTATATTGTGGCGACCCCAATTGGCAACCGCGGAGATATGACTACTCGGGCGATGCAGATATTGGGTGATGTCGATTTTATCGTCGCCGAGGACACCCGCCATACGGGGCAATTACTGGCCTATATGGGGATTAAAAAGCCGATGATCAGTTTTCGTGATGCCCCGCGATCTATTATGGATCGATCATTGAAATTGATCCGAGAGAGGACAGCCGAGAAGCAGAATGGCGCCTATGTAACCGATGCTGGTACGCCGGGAGTCAGTGATCCCGGCTGGCGGTTAGTCAATAGTCTGCTGGAGGTTGGAGTCGAGATAGTTCCTATCCCGGGTCCATCTGCCGTCGCCACAATCGCTTCTTTGGCCGAAATTCCCCTCAACGAATATCGATTTGTCGGATTTTTGCCCAAGAAAAAAGGCCATCAAACGAAAATTGACGAGCTGCAAAATTATTTAAAGCAAAAGGAACCAAGGGGCGTTATTTTATACGAATCACCGAATCGAATTCGTCGCACGTTAACGGATTGGCAGAAAGCCGTTCTTCCTCTTGGGGTGGTCATTGGGCGTGAGCTGACGAAAAAGTTTGAAACAGTCTATCGAGGAATTCTTTCACCCGAACTGATCGCGACATTACCCGAAAAGGGGGAGTACGTGATCTTGATTCATAATGTGACAGAAAGAGAAAAGATTTGACACGGTTGGTTTTATTGCTACTATCAATAACAAGCTGAATCGGCGCGCAGCTTACTGTGTACTGATTAAATAGGCGCTGGTCCGATGTCTCCTCACTCTGCCCCGTCTTACCTTACCGAGACGGGGCTTAATTTAGAATTCAAAGAGGGGTATAATTACAGTGATGGAATACATTACTACTCCCATTTATTACACCAATGACACTCCTCATATCGGCAGCGCCTATACCACGCTCGCGGCTGACGTTTTGACGCGGTTTTATCGACTGCTCAGCCGAGAGGTGTTTTTCTTAACGGGCACTGATGAACATGGCGCGAAAATTGCCGAAGCCGCAGAAAAAGCTGGGCAAGCCCCACAGGTTTTTGTTGACAACGTATCAGAACAGTTTAAAACGACCTGGGATAGCTTGAACATCAAACCTGACGGTTTTATCCGAACCACCGATCCGAAACATGAAGCAATCGTCCAGGAATTTCTCCAGGACTTATTCGATAGAGATGAAATTTATCTCGGACAGTATAAGGGCTGGTACTGTATTAGCTGCGAAGAATTCAAAACCGAGACGCAAATCGGACCGAATAATACCTGTTTGATTCATCACCGTGAGTTAATTGAACTTGAGGAGGAATCGTACTTGTTTCGTCTCTCAAAGTATCAGGGTCAATTACGTGAGTTGATTGAACATGATGATCTTATTATTCAACCTATTAGCCGGAAGAATGAGGTATTAGGCTTTATCGAGCACGAAGGCTTAAAAGATGTGGCAATCAGTCGTAAGAGCGTGCCCTGGGGCGTTTCACTGCCTTGGGACAAAGGTCATACCGTCTATGTGTGGGTTGATGCCTTAATCAATTACTATTCGGCCGCCCAACCTAGCGGTCCAGAATTTGATTCGGGTAAACGACCGCAATTCCCGCCTCAGCTACAGCTTATTGGTAAAGATATTCTCCGCTTTCACGCCTTGATCTGGCCCGCATTGCTGCTGGCGAGTGGAAAACTTCTTCCAAAACAGCTCTTTGTCCATGGATTTTTTACGATCGATGGTCAAAAAATCTCTAAGTCTCTCGGTAACGTGATTCTGCCCAGCGAATTAATTGATCGGTATGGTGTTGACGCTACCCGCTATCTCCTGATATCTGCCATTCCTTTCGGGGAAGATGGTGATGTATCGATTGAACGATTTAATACTATTTATAATTCGGTTTTAGCGAATAATCTGGGAAATCTTGTGAGTAGATTTCAATCTATGCTTCAAAAATACAATGACAGTACAGTTCCTGATGTGGAAACTAATTTGAAAGATAGCTATTTGTTTCAGGTTGCTCGAACCTATAAGGATTCATTCAGCAATTTTCACCTAGCGGCATTACTTTCATCACTCAGCGCCAGTTTGGATGAATGGAATAAATATATCGAGGATAAAAAACCTTGGGTATTGGCGAAGGAAGAGGACAAAACAGAGCTCAGCACAGTCCTTGCAACGTTATCCGAGGCTATTTTCATAATGTCAGTCCTATATTCACCATTCATTCCCGAAACTGCCGAAAAAATTCTTTCCGGATTTGGCTCTAGCATCACACAAATTAACTATGATACGCTGTTAGAGCAGAACCATACGGCTGGTCGGAAGATTGTTCTGATTGATCCGCTGTTTCCGCGCTTGCTCTGATTAAACCCTAGGAGGGGTAGTGTTCATTCCATTTTTTGCCGCTTTAACCAACGGATTAGGTACAGTTGTAGATAAGATCGCTATTTCAAAGCGACACGTGCCACTACGGCAGTATATCCCGTTCCTCTTTTTATACCTGTTCTTCTTTTCCGCCATCGCTTCGCCGTTTTTTGGCTGGGTTAATGTTCAATTGCTTCTCGCCCCGCAATTTTTGTTCTTTTTCTTGGTGATGATCCTGCTCGCGATCACGTGGAATATTTTTTACTATGAGTCGCTGGCGAAAGAAAAGCTGTTTGAGTTTGAGAGTATTATTATACTTACTCCGTTAGTGACGATAGTTCTCTCTTGGATTTTCTTTCCAGAAACATGGGACGTCAGACTTGGTACGGCGGCAATAATCGCGGCCATCGCCCTGATCGCGAGCCATTGGGAAAAGCATCATTTTACCCTTGATCACTACAGTATGAACCTGTTAGTGGCTGTCGTATTAATAGCGACGGAAGACATCATTGTTACCGAACTGCTGCGAGATGGCGTTTTCTCACCCGTTGGATTGTATGCCGTGCGCACATTTATCTTGTTTAGCTTCTTTTTTGCCTATTATCGTCCGAATGTCAGCAATATTAATCGAGGAAACCTCAATATTATTGCCCTCTCTGGCTTTCTGGGGACCTTGTTCATGATCATGAAGTATTATGGCTATAAAGACCTTGGCATCCCTTACACGGCGTTAGTTACCATTGCTGGTCCTATGTCCGTCTATATTGCTTCCGCCTTTGTGTTGCATGAACGGATGAAATTTAAGGTCGTTCTTGCGAGCGCAGTGGTGGCTACGGCAATTATTTACGCTACCTCGATTATTTCCGTTAAGTAAGCGTATACTCCAAGAGATGGAGTTTATTGATACGCATGTTCATCTGATGATGCCTGAGTATGATGGCATTCTTTCTGATGTTATTACCAGAGCCAAGCAAGCTGGGGTTGGCCGATTTATCGTGCCTGGAATTGATTTTAAAACTTCACAAGAAGCTGTTGCGTTAGCGGAGAAGCATTCAGAGATTATTCCGGCGATTGGATTGCATCCAATGGGAGCAGACGAACCGCTGGAGCAGTTTAGAGAGCTAGCCGAAAATCCTCAGGTCAAAGCCATCGGTGAAATCGGCATGGATCGCCGGGCTGGTGACTTTTCAAAACAAGAGAAACGGTTTCGGTTTTTCCTCGAATTAGCCATAAAAACCGGAAAACCAGCCTTGATACATTTACTTCACGATTGGCCGCCTGTTTTAGCGATTGTGAAAGATTACCCGGAGCTTCAAGGACGAGCCGTGTGGCACTGTTTCGCTAGCGATCGTGTCGCGGCTGATGAATTAGTCGAACTGGGCATGTATCTTTCGTGTACGGCCATCGTCGCGCGAAAAAAGATGGAAGCCACGCACGAAGTCATTAAAACCTGGCCATTAGAGAAAACGATGCTGGAAACAGATGGTCCCTGGCTATCCTGGCCGAAGGAAGATGGACCAAATGAGCCAACGGCAATTGTAAAAATCGCCCAGTTAATCGCTGATATAAAAGAGATGCCGATTGAGGAAGTAGCTGAAAAAACTACACTCTCAGCAATAACATTCTTCTTTACTTCATTGACCCAATAGCTCGAATATGTTTTAATACTCCTCATCAACATCGACATACGACAAGGGGAGCTGCATGGAATCAAAAAAGTCTCTCATTATCCCGACTGTCGAAGGGAACGGCCAAACTGCCTCCGTTTGGATAACCTCATCTGGAAGCTTTGGGTTATCCAATTTCGACGTCAGGGATGCTGCAACAGGGGCAATTGAGGCACATGCCGGGCAAGACGGCATGACGTGTATCTTGGTCCGTCAGGTATCTCAAGCTAATTAGCCAGCAGAAGGTGATTTCTCGTTGCTTTAAAACGTTTTGGCCTCTCGTCAGAGGGGCCATTTTTTATTATAATGTCCCAGATGAACCGAATTTATTTAGATTATGCAGCGAATCACCCGATTCTACCTGAAGTAAAAGGGCAATTAGCTGAATTATTAAATAACTACCCTGCAGGCAATCCTTCGAGCATTCATACCGAAGGACGAAGCAAACAGGCTTTTCTTGATAAAGCCCACACAACTGTTGCGGCTGTTTTTGGGGTTGCGCCAACCGAAGTTGTCTTTACCTCGGGCGCAACTGAAGCCAATACGATTTTAATTCGAGGAGTATTAGCGGCGTGGCGGGAGAAACATCCTAATCAGACACCGCACATAATTATGTCTGGTCTCGAGCATCCATCATGGCGAAGTGTTGCAAAAAGCGAAGCGGCCGAAATTACGGTTATTCCTCCGTCAAAAGACGGAGTCGTTGACCCACAAGCATTTGTAGAGGCAATAAAAGACACCACTGCCTTGATCGGTTGTATCTACGTCAGTAAT
>JBGPML010000039.1:0-8126 GCA_041486955.1 Patescibacteria group bacterium | reverse complement strand
CGCATCAATCTGGGTGCGCGAATCATGAGGAGAGGACATGAAACGAGAACAGTTTGAAAGTAGGATCCGACGTGGATTGCCACTCCCGACATCTCAACTACAGGGAAGTGCAAGATACGTCGCCGGTCTGTATGAAACGTTGGAAGAGTCGGGGATAACGGTTCTGTATCAGGCGGAACCGCTTCAGTACGAGCCCTGGAAAGAGTGGGCCGATTTGATCATGGCATTGCACTTCGAATGCCCCGATCACCCATTAACTGCGACTCTCTTAGCTGAGGTGACGCGGCGAGGTATCAGCGACTGTACGAAACACATCGCTGAGTTCGATATCAACACTCTTCCCCACCAGATCAACGGCGAAAGACGATCGTCATGGTGGCAGTTATCCAGTCCAGCGCATAACTGGAGTGTTTACCTCGAGGCCTTGATCAGTAACTATATGCCTGAGGCTCTGATTCCAGGGCTTGTCGTCGCCTTCGCTCTCGGTGTGGAAGTGCCCAACCAACGGTTCCTCAATCTGTTGGTATTTGGACATTATGAACAAGTCTTCAATGTTGAGCTTGAAAGCCTGACACGTCTCAGGTTTCCTCACGACGAAACCGCACAGAAACAATGGTTCGAAGAACTGTCCCAGATGGTTCTCGTCCCATGACACACCAAAACCCAGCCCCTCCATCGGAAGAGCTGGGTTCTTTTTTTTTATTACTATATTCTAGTTCTTTAGATACTTATCCGTAAGGGTCTCTGGCAACTTCCAATCCAAATTCTTGAAAAACGCATCAATATAACCGGCTCGGTCAGTGCCGTAATCGCCCCAATAGGCATGTTCGTAGACATCTAAAGCAACAAGAGGAGAGACATTCCAAATTGGGTAGCTGTTTTGGGCGTCGCCGATATAGTTAAACAGCTCCATTGTCTTCCAGTCGTAACCCAACCAAGCCCAACCGCGGCCAGCAATGCCAGTGGCTTTTAAATCCATTTTCCAATTATCAAACGAGCCAAAATCACGATCGATTAATTCCTTTAATTTGCCAGACGGTTCGCCACCGTTACCACCCAAATGGCCAAAATAAAGTTCGTGATTTTTAATTCCGCCAAGCGCAAACGAATATTCAACTTTCAGTTCACGGATTTCGCTATAAGTCTGGTTGGCTTTGGCTGGGTCTCGATCGACTGACACGAGTTTTTCAGCAATTTCGTTCGCCTTCTTTACGTAACCCTGATAAAGTTTGTAGTGGCCTTCCATAGTTTTCTTGGAAATGCCATCCAACTCCTTATCCACACAGTCAAACTTTTTTTCTTCATAGGTATAAGTCATAAGATGCTCCTTTTTGCATACTAGCAAAAACGTACAAAACTGTCATTGGTATGAACTCATAATCATATTATGATAACTTGACCTGAGGTATGGTATATGTTAATGTCGCTCTATCTTACCGTCACTTATATGGAAAGGGGAAAATGTGGCAGAAGTCAAAGCTAAGATAGAGCGAGCTCTCGATCTTCTTGATGAATTGGAGGATCGGATCAAGAAGTTAGGAACTGGGAGAAGGAGGATCAAAAAGGGCGATCCTGGATTTCAATCGCCTGGTGAAGTTGTTCGGCAGATACGAGAAATTCTCGGTTTCTCACCGGTGCAGTTTGCATTCCATGCCGGGATAAGCCCGCAAGCTTTGAACAAATGGGAAAAGGATGAAGTAATTCCAAAGTTGGAGTCTCTTGGGAAATTGCGATATTTCCTGAGAGAAGAGAAGGAATCTACCCTGATATGGCCTCGACCGTTCCAAGAATGGGTAATTCCGGCAACTTACTTGAAAACAGTAACTACGTGCCAAAAACCGACACTCAGCATGCTTTACTGGTTGAGAGAGATGGAGGAAAGAGCCGGTTTTCCGCTCGACGAAGAAGCATGCAGAGTTCTTCTTGAGCGATATGAGAAGTCAAAAGGACAGGAATCACAATCCAACTAACCCGCTATCCTCTTGCGAGAACCGGCGGGTTTTTCTTTGATCTCGTACGTAGAAATTTAGATGAATTAATAGCCTGGCGTGTGAGCAAGAAGCTGTTGCCATAAAATATAAGCTACCAACAAAAAACCTACAAATAAAGTTAGCCAAACGCCAAAAGTATTATAACGAGATTGGTGTAGCCGTCGGGCATTGCTAAAAGCAAGTCCAGCTCCGAAAAAAACGATCATTGGTCCACCGTTTCCAAGTAGGCCAATAATATTACCCAACTTGTAGCCATCGATCACAAACGCCAAAAAAAACAGAAGCTGGAGGTAACCAAAGCTCGTATAAAATCGCTCTTGTAGTATTGCTGATTCGGATGATTTTTCTTCTAACATACAACTCTCCTTCTTATTATTAAGTCTAATACGCAGCTAAAAAAATGGCTAGGGGGCTTTTACGTCATCAGGTGCGGGTTGACCAGACAACACGGCGATAATGTTATCAGCCGCTTTATGAGCCATAGCTTCGCGCGATTCCCGAGTGGCGGAGGCGATGTGGGGCGTCAAAACGACGTTTGGCAGGTCAATTAAGCCGGGTGTTAATGAAGGTTCATTTTCATAGACATCTAAACCTGCACCAGCAATTTGTTTGTTTTGAAGAGCGGAAACCAGTGCCGCTTCGTCCACCACCGGACCGCGGGACGTGTTGATTAAATAAGCCGTCGGTTTCATTTTTGCCAATCTCTCGGCATTCATTAAATGGGTTGTGGTTGGGAGTAACGGCACGTGAAGGGTAATAACGTCGGCAATCGGCAGAAGTGCATCGAGTTCAAAATAGGTGGCATTAAATTGCGATTCAAAGTCTGGATTAGGTTTGACGTCATTGTAACCAATTGCCATACCTAAACCAAAACCGGCAATTTTCGCAATCGTCGAACCAATGTGACCAACTCCGACAATCCCCAAAACTTTGCCACCTAATTCCGGTCCCACAAAGAGGGTTGGATCCCAACCTTTATATTTGCCAGCTCGAACAAAAGCATCGGCTTGCGGAATGGATTTTGCGAGGGATAACATCAAGGTAACAGCGTGTTCCGCCACAGCTTCATCACTCATGCCAGGCGTGGCCGCAACAGTGACGTTTTTGGCTTTTGTGGCGGCAAGATCAATATGATCATACCCGACAGACATCGTGGCCACGATTTTGAGTTGAGGCCCGGCAGCATCCAGAACTTCCCGGGTGATTTTATTACTCAGCAAACATAAAATCGCATCCGCTCCGGCGACGAATTGCAGCAGTTCTTCGGCCGTTAAAGCCTGTTCTTTGTCATTGACGACCACTTCGTGTTTCTCTTTGAGTTTTGCTATCGCGGACTCACTAATAGGCCAGGTAACTACAATTTTGGACATTTCTTATTCTCCTAGGGTTTACGAAGTTGAGGCTATTTCAAGGAAGGTCGAGTACTGAAGTGAGTCGTACATGGACGTACGGTGAACGAGGAACAGAGATCTGACGCTAAAGGGGGCCAAGTCCGTAAATTCTAATCGATGTATTTGGCCTTTGTAGCCGACCCAAACAGGGCCAGTTTTTGCATGACGACTTCTTTAACAGCATCTCTCGCGGCGGTTAAAATTGTTCGCGGATCATACAATTTTTTATCTTCCTTTAAGACCTTTCGTTCGGCATCGGAAAAAGCTACCCGCAAATCAGTATCAATATTGATTTTCGTGACACCTATTTTGATCGCCTTTTTAATCTGATCAACCGGTGTACTCGATGCGCCATGTAAGACGAGCGGAGTATTTACTTGTTCTCGAATTTGGGCTAAAACGTCGAGATGTAAATACTCACCTGGCTTGGTTTTGCCATGATTATTGCCAATTCCAACTGCCAGTGCATCGCAGCGCGTTTCTTTGGCAAATTCTCGAGCCAAAATAGGGTCAGTTAAACCTTCTTCGGCCGAAACATCGTCTTCCACACCGCCGATTTTTCCCAATTCAGCTTCAACAGAAACACCTTTTTTATGGGCTCTTTCAACAAATTTTTTTGTCCATTTCACATTATCGTCATAGGGGAGATGGGAACCATCAAACATAACCGAGGTATAACCTGAGTCGATTGCCTCGTAAATAATATCGTGCGTTCGCCCATGATCAAGGTGAAATACAATTGGTACAGGCGATTCTTTGGCCAGAGTAGTAATCATGGCTACCAATTCTGGCATAGTGGCGTACTCAATCGCTTTTTCACTGGTCTGAATAATAATAGGGGAGTGCATCGCTTCTGCGGCCCAAATAATGGCTTGAGTGATTTCCAAGTTAGCGGTATTAAATGCCCCAACGGCAAAATGGTGTTCCTGGGCAGCTTTCACAACTTTGGTCAGTGACGTCAGCATAGTATATATTATCCTTTACGGTGAAGAACTCGATTGACTGCACCGACCACCGCATAGCGATCGAGGCCATATTTAGCCATTAAAGCAGCTGGATCACCCGATTCGCCAAATGAGTTTGGCATACCAACTCGTTCAAGTGGAGCAGGATAATGCTCGCCCAGTAATTCGGCAATCGCACTCCCCAATCCCCCATCAATTTGGTGCTCTTCCACCGTCACAACCGCGCGGGTTTTGGCTACACTGGCTAAAATGGCATGTGAATCAAGTGGTTTGATAGTGGGGGAGAGAATAACTTCAGCCTCAATTTTTTTACCCTTGAGTAGGTGAGCGGCCTGCAGCGCTTCATAGGCGATTGGTCCAGCCGCAATAATCGTAACGTCGCTCCCTTTTCCTTCTATGTAGCACTTCCCTATCTCGAACTTATGCTCAGGTTTGGTAATAACTGGTGTTTTTTCCCGGGTTAATCGAATATAGACCGGTCCCCTATACTCGGCTGCGGCCAATGTTGCCTGGTGAGCTTCGTTGCTATCGGTAGGCGCGATGACCGTGAGGTGGGGGAGTACGCGCGTGATGGCGATATCTTCGAGAGCTTGATGGGTTGCGCCATCAGGCCCAACTGATAAACCGCTGTGACAACCAATGATTTTGACATTAGCTTGTGAGTAACAGACGCTGACCCGCAATTGATCCCAGTTTCGTCCGGGTGAGAAAGTAGCATAGGAAGTAATAAAAGGGATTTTACCTGCTAAGGCTAAGCCGGCGGCTAAACCCATCATATTCTGTTCAGCTACCCCAACCTCAAAAAAACGATCGGGAAAAGCTTTTTCAAAGCCGTCCATTCGAGTCGATTCACTCAAATCCCCTGTCAAACCCACAATTTGATCGTTTTGACCGCCTAAATCAACCATGGCTTTACCAAAACCGTCACGCGTTGGAGCCTGCGCAACTCTTCTTTCATTTAAATATCCATCAACGAGGTGACTCATAATTCTTACTTCACCATAACAAAATGTACCAAGTCGGGCAAAGTTGTCGTAAAGCGAGCTAGCAATCGCCCATTCAAGCCCGTATACTGGAAAGTGCACCAGTCAATCGCGCAACTGCGCAGTCGTCTTTAAGGGGAGAAGGATGGTCGCCAGCATTCTCGACAGGCCTGTTGGCAGATTGATTGACGTCCGGGGTCTCCTCCGGGATGAAGCCCTCTATGCTGAAGGGCCGGTCAGGCTAGCCAAACAACCGGCGGACGACATGGTCCGCGACAGGGAAGAAGTCTACGCTATTCTGAAGCGGCTGCTCCACCACGTGCTGCAGGAGATGCAGCCCGTCCTTATCGTCGAAGTTTCGACAGAAGGGAGAAGGTCCTGCTTTCACAACCTGCAGATCGATGTCCAACGCTCCAAACTTGGCGATGTCATAGCAACTCGTTGCCATCACTGCCAAGGAATGAGCCAGTCGTTCGACTCGCAAACGATTACCGGACTGCATGTCCGGTTCCAGGATCGCCGTTTCGTCTTACTCCAAAATGTCGAGGGAACAAAAGAAAACGAAAGATACATTGAATGGCGACAGTCGTTGAAATCCACGTTCCCGATCGACCGGCCTGATCTGGAGGACGAACCCCAGCCCGCGCTCACGGTCGCCGCCTGAAAACAGCAGTCCGAAACTAATCCAAACATTGCCTTGTGCCATCCGCCAGCCGGCGGAAGTACGGGGCAATTCCTTTATATTGAAATTGACGAGCTTGCTTGTAATAAAGAGACGGGTATTGCAAGAAGAGCGCAAGGACAGGGTCGATGGACTAGATTGTTGTTACGTTTGCATTATAAATCAAAATCTAAAATCCGAAGGCCAAATGCTGAATCAATGACGAAACCTAAATGACGAATTCGTGATTTGACGTTCGGGCTTCGGTATTAATTTGTCATTTGGCATTTAGATTTCGTCATTTCTTATTCATGTTCGCTTTTAATTTTCCCGCCGAGCGTTCGTAACTCTTTTAGTGCTAATGTCGCTTCTTCTGGTTTTGGCGGTTTGCCATGCCAATGAAAATCGTATTCCATAAAATCAACTCCTTTACCAGCAATGGTGTGGGCGAGAATTAACGTCGGTTTTTCAACTATCGCTTTGGCTTGATCGCAAGCATCGATAATTTCGCGCATATTATGCCCATCGATTTCAATCACGTGCCAATTAAAGGCGCGGTACTTATCTGCTAACGGTTCCAGCGGCATGACCACTTCAGTCGGTCCATCGATTTGAATGTTATTGCGATCCATAATAGCGGTTAAATTGTGAACTTTGTATTTGCCAGCAAACATAACGGCTTCCCACGTTTGTCCTTCTTCCTGCTCGCCATCCGATAGAATAGCAAAGACACGATGGTGTTCGCGATTCAGTCGAGCCGCTAAGGCCATCCCGATTGCTTGGGAGAGACCTTGGCCGAGCGGACCGGAACTGTTCTCAACCCCCGGAGTTGACAGATTGTGGGGATGACCTTGTAATCGGGTCTCTATTTTTCGAAGCGTTTTAAGTTCGTGCAAAGGGAAATAGCCAGCATGAGCGAGTGTGGCATAAAAAACGGGAGCGATATGGCCGCACGATAAGACCAACCGGTCTCGTTTATCCCATTTTGGATCTTTGGGACGATGCGTCAGAATTTCAAAATAGAGCGCCGTAAAAATATCGGCCATATCGAGCGGTCCGGCTGAGTGACCAGATCCGGCAATAACCAACATGCGGATGATAGATTTGCGGATTTCGTTGGCTTGGAGTTCAAGTTGTTTGGTTGTCATACGACTCCTATTATGTCATCGCGATCCTGAGCGAGTCGAAGGAGTAGCGATCTAGATTGCTTCAACTTGTTCGCAATGACAAGGTAATTCATATCGCTTCTTCCGAAGTCGGTTTTGTGGCCGGTTGGTCGTCGATCTCGGCAATCGGATCAACCAATCGAGTCAGTTGTTGATATGTTTCCGCTGGGTTGGGTTGACCAAACAACGCGCTGCCCATAATCACATTATCGATACCATAGCTGGTTAATGCTCGGAGATTGTCCGCGCTAACACCACCATCGATCGTAATTGGAATCGTTGGGTGATACTCAAGTAGCGTATCAAGGCGTTCATAGGTTGATTCCAGAAAAGATTGACCAGTCTGTCCGGGGGTTACCCCCATTAATACCACGCCAGTACAATCTTGTGGAATTGATAACTGCGCGATATCGGTTTCCGGCGAAATGGCTAACCATGTATCAATGCCTTCGGCGACATATCTGTCATAATGTTTTTCCCAGTCGGGAACTTCAATGTGGAGGATAAAACGATCGAAAGATAAATCAGTTGCTAGAGCTGCTTCAGGGCTGTCAGTCATCGAGTGGAGTTCGATCGATAAATCGCCATAATCAAGTTTTGCCAGCTCTTCGAGCGAGAGGGAAGCGAAATCGTAGAGTGTATTATCGAGCAAATCAATATGCAGCCAACCGCTCATGTGTTGGGCAAGTTTAATTCGTTCTTCTGCTATCCTCGGATTCGTCGTAAGTAAAGCAGGAATAATCATGCTGGTTGGGTAATGATTTTTGCTCGAGGACCGGGAATGACTTTACATTCTTTCGTGCCTTTTTCGCGAACACAGTCGTCCTGCTCAATGAGTTCGAGGACTTTTTTAACCAGTTTGGCTGGGTCAGTATCAAAAACAATTTTATTTCGTCCCCGTTTGGCAACTTCTAAAATATGATCTAATTCTTCAACGATTCCGCCGGTTTCCGTTAAAATACCGATCGG
>JBGPML010000038.1:0-8134 GCA_041486955.1 Patescibacteria group bacterium | reverse complement strand
TTTCTTAAAGAATTGCGTCAAGATAAATGGGGCGAACGAGTTCCTGTAATGGTGCTAACAAATCTCGCAGGAGACAGTCCCATGGTTGAAGCCGTAATAAAATATAAACCAATTTTTTATCTCCAAAAAACTGATTGGACCCTTGAAGAACTGATGGAAAAAATCAAAGACACTTTGATGTAAATATATCGAGACTACAGGTTTACCCGTGGTCGTTGATATTAATAAAAAAACGGGAGGGCAATCTCCTGTTTTTTTGGGGTGGCTGACGCGATTCGAACGCGCGACGACCAGGTCCACAACCTGGGGCTCTACCACTGAGCTACAGCCACCAAAACTCATTTTGAGAACCTACGGTTCTCAAGACTCTCCCTGAACACTTGTAACAGGGTCTGGAGGGATTCCTGCTCGTCCGCTCGGATCAGCTCGCTCCTTCGCAGCCTGCCGCCCTCGCTGTCATTCGCTTCGCTCATTCTTAGTCCACCGGACTCGCGTCGGGTCGGCTTCGAATCCCCTTCACTATCAACTTTGGATTCAGCAACCTCACAGATGGTGAACTTGCTGAACCAATGGCGCGCCTGGAGGGATTCGAACCCCCGGCCTGGTGCTTAGAACGCACTCGCTCTATCCGCTGAGCTACAGGCGCATAAAGTTGCTCAATCGCCGCATTGGCTTTCCCACTCCCGAACCAACGTTCAAATGCGAAGCAAGGTGGAAAAGTAAGGCAGACCGAAATACAGGATGAATCCACCGCTATCACAAATATTATACCTCAGACAAGCTGCAGAGTCATGGGTAAGTATAATGTTTTGTGCACGTACCACTTCCAAGCGGTTTATCCACATATTATTGACAAATGAAGTCCTTCGACTGCGCTCACCCTTCGATTCCATTCAGGCCCTAAGCAAATTTTTTGTCTGAATGGTTTGAATCCTTCACGTCGCTTGCCGACGTGAAATCCAATGGAGCGGGTGAGCGGAATCGAACCGCCATAACCTGCTTGGAAGGCAGGAGCTCTACCACTAAGCTACACCCGCATTTTTCCTTATTGTCCCATCTTCGGCTTGCTTGCCAAGCCGAAACTCACTGGTACATTACCACTCAGTTATGACCGAAGGAAATCCTTGTGGGATACCTGAGAGCCGTTAATAGTATATCTGAAACGAACCGTAATATCAATCTACATCGCTTGATCAATCGACCCGACAGTGCTATTTTGAATGACAAGGAGAGGTATAATCTTATGAAATATTCGTCACTTCAGGTGATGCTAATTCTCAGCCTTATCGGAACAATCCTCACAATGAAACAGACAGTTAAAGCTGAATCGAATTCTGGTACAAGCCGAACGACTGTTCGTATAACCACCAATGGCAAAACCACCGAGACGACGAAAGAAGGCGATGGTAATGTTCATATTCAAATTAATAACACCATCACAAACAATAAAGAAGTTCATGAAAGGCACGAAATTGAAATAACCGAAAGCACAACTAAGCTGGAACACAAAATTAGTGAACTGAAAGACGAGGGTAAACAGAAAATTGCCAAAAACTTAACATCACAAATTAACCGCGCAAACAACTTGCGAACTGGTCGTTACCTAAGCTTACTTGACCGATTAGCCAGTATTGTCGACAAAATTGAAACACGAAGCAAGACAGCCGAAGCTCAAGGAAAAGATATCTCTAATATCACGTCTGAAATTGCCGCCATACGTGTAAAACTGCATGATGCAGTAGATAAAGTTACTACCCAGCAAAATAAGACCTACACTGTCAATACCAGTTCAGATAAGCCGCTCGCAACTGACTTTCGAACCCTTCATAAACAAATGAAAAGTGATCTTACCGGCCTCCAAGACGAGATAAAGGGTATTCGTCAGGACGTAGTCACACTATATAAAGATTTACAAACAGCTGTGTTATAGGAATAGATATGAATGAGACAATGACAAAAAAAATCTCATGGCCTGCTGCCCTCGCGGTGATTGGAATTGTTATACTTATCTTAGCCGTCATCTTTTTACGAGGGTATCAATCTAAAACAACAACAAAGACCGTAACAAGTACTGTGCCAACCACAAGTCCTATTTCTTCTGGAACGGCTAATACGGATATTCAAAAGGACATTGATCAAACCACCATCGATAGTGACAATAAAGATCTTCAATCAATTGATAACGATATCAATAGCTTACAGTAATTACAATTAATCTTTTAACTCTTTAAAGCCATCTGTCAGGAGGAGATAGAGTATTTCGCCAATCCCGCCAGTATGGACTATGAGAAAAAAGATAAACCAGCCTTTTTGCTTTCTCTTCGCCGCGACCCAGAGTGCTAATCCGCTCCAAACTACACTCCATATTGAAATGGGTATAAAAAGTAACCCAGTTATTAATGGTAATCCAAACCCGCCCATACCCCAACCGTAGTGCATAGTGTTCCTTTCTTTTAGGTAGATTATATCGCTTTATAAGAACTAATGAAAAACAAATACCCCTAGAATGTTCTAACTAACACATTCCAGGGGATGAGCATTGAGTTTAACGTTATTTTTTTACACAGACTGGGTTAAGGAAATACAACAACTGTCTCGGAGGTGGAATCAAAAGCCTTCTGCGATACTCAAAGGTGATTTGATCACCTATTTTCCACGCCTCGAAGTCTTTCCGTTGTTCAGGCAATACCAGGAGGCGATAATGCGAGGCGTGGTCGGAGATTTTATTTGTCGGGGCAATTTCGATAAGCATATCTGACTTACTCGACAAGTTATCTATGACAGTCCACTTTTGAGTTGCCATCCGGCTCGCTTCGGCGGCGATGATTCGATTAAGAAATATCCAATTATAAGAGTTCTTACCAATGATAATTGAAACTATTACAAGCACGAAGACTCCACATCCGATAAAAAGCAGGCGCAAAAACCACTCAACCCGTCTCCCGAAAGGCTTTTCCATGGTCGTTCTCCCTGTCGATGTCGAAAGCCGCTGAAAACCACCCAACATATGACCTACAAAAATCATATCTTGGCTGGTCGGGGCGACAGGATTCGAACCTGCGACCTCATGGCCCCAAACCACGCGCGCTACCAACTGCGCTACGCCCCGAAATTACTGATACAATTATACTTCTTTTATCGAGTATGGTCAATCATCCTTGTAGCTTTCAAATTGACACTCGATTGTTGAATTGACTATAATGGTTACAGATTTCAAACATTAATGAGTTATCAGATGCCGAAAGGAATATTCTATGAATCCTTATATTATGAGTGCACTGGCTGCAGCAGCTGGGGCACTAGTTGGTTATGGCGTGAATCGAGGACAGACCAAAAAGAGTAGTCAAGACTTAGAGACAAAACATAAGTCCCTAATTTTAGAAGCGAAAGACGAAGCGCTCAAAATAAAAGAGCGGGCGGTGAAAGAATCGGAAGAAAAAGAAAATTATCTTAAAGACTTAGAAGAAAAGGTGCGACGCCGCGAAGAGTCGTTTAATAAGCGGCTAGAACAGTTAGATGAAGATAAAGATCGGTTATCAGAAAGAGAATCGACCTTAAAAGAGCTCCAGGAAAATGTTGAAAGCTTGAAAAAAGAGCAAATATTACAATTGGAAAAATCGGCTAAATTATCGGTTGCCCAAGCTCGCGATCAATTAATGGTCAAAGTTGAGAAAGAGTATCAAGACGATATTTTAAAGACGATCCGCCAACAGAAATCAGCCTTGAAAGAGGAAGCTGACAAAGAAGCCAAAAAGATAATTGCCACGGCCATTAACCGTCTTGCGGTCGACCAAATCGCTGAATCAATTGTTTCAGCGGTTGCCCTGCCCAGTGAAGATATGAAAGGGCGGATTATCGGTAAAGAAGGCCGCAACGTCCAAGCCTTTGAAAAAGCAACGGGTGTCGATTTAATCATTGATGAAACGCCTGATTCAGTCGGGATTTCAAGCTTTGATCCAGTTCGTCGCGCAGTAGCCAAAATGGCCTTAGAAATGCTCGTAAGCGATGGACGCATTCATCCAACTCGGATTGAAGAATCTGTTGCCAAGGCGAAATCGGAGATTAATAATCAGATTAAAGAAGCTGGTGAGGCAGCCGTTGAAGAAGTCGGTCTGCCGCCACTTCACCCTGATTTAACTAAAATTCTAGGTCGCCTCAAATTCCGCACATCATATGGTCAAAATGTTCTCAAGCACTGTATAGAAGTGACTCATATCGCCGTGCTGCTCGGTCAAGAACTCGGGGCAAATATTGACGTCCTCAAACGGGGGGCCTTACTCCATGACGTTGGTAAAGCCATGAGTCAGGAAACTCCTGGTGGACATTTACAGTTATCAGTTGATATCGCCCGTAAATACGGTCAAAACGATGAAGTCATTCATGCGATTGAAGCTCACCATGAAGACATCGAAGCCGAAACGGTGGAAGCAATTATCGTCAAGGCCGCCGATGCCATGAGTGGCGCGCGACCAGGGGCTCGCCGTGAAAGTTTGGAATCCTACGTCAAACGTCTGACTGAACTAGAAAATATCGCCAATGGATTTAAGGGGGTAGATAAATCGTTCGCCATCCAAGCCGGTCGCGAAATCCGGGTGATTGTGAAGCCGGAAGATATTGACGATCTTGGGGCCTATAAAATGGCACGGGACATAGCCAAGAAGATTGAGGATACCCTTCAATATCCGGGCGTCATAAAAGTTAATGTCATTCGCGAAACTCGTGCAACTGAGGTAGCAAAATGACGTTGCAACGTCATCCTGAGGAGCGAAGCGACGAGAGGATCTTAGAATAAGATGAACATACTCTTCGTTGGCGATATTGTTGGCCGGCCAGGGAGAAATGCCGTCAAGGCACTCTTGCCTGATATTATTCGTGAAAATAATGTCGATTTTACCATCGCTAATGGAGAGAATTTGGCTAGCGGAATTGGTATGACCTATGAAAAATACCGAGAAATGACTGAAGTAGGTATCGACTACTTTACGACAGGTAATCATATCTGGGCCAAAAAAGAATTTTGGCCTTATTTGGACGATACGGCTATTAACGTTATCCGTCCGGCCAATGTTGATCCAACATTACCCGGACGAGGCAGCGTCATTATTGAAGTTAAAGAAAAAAAATTACAGCTCATAAATCTTATAGGCCAAGCCTTTATGCATGATGTGGGCACCAACTACTTCGATGCAATTGATGAAATCTTGAAAAATAGTGAAGCCGATATACGGATTGTTGATTTTCATGCAGAGGCTACGAGCGAAAAAGCTATTCTGGCTTACTACCTAGACGGTAAGATTTCTGGGCTGATAGGCACTCATACCCATGTTCAAACAGCCGATGAACGAATCTTGCCGAATGGGACCGCATTCCAATCGGATGTTGGAATGACAGGACCGATCAATTCCAGCCTAGGCGCTAAATTAGAACCGTATTTTGGGGCAGCCCGCTACGGTCAGGCCGCTAAATACGAAGTCGCGTCTGGTCCTGTAACCTTTAACAGTACACTGCTCACGTTCGACGGTAATAAAGTGACTGACATAAACCGCATCCACCAGATTTTCAATAATTAACTCATTGTTCTATCGACTCAGAAGGTAATAGGCTCGATTATGTGGTAAAATTACGTTGCTGAAATTTGTCTTGAACGTTTTGCAAATACTTTTCCGGCTTGCCCGGAAAAGTAACTAAGTGCCCTCATAGCTCAACGGATAGAGCTACAGACTCCTAAGCTGTAGATGGAGGTTCGATTCCTCCTGAGGGCTCCACTTTTTATTGAAACTGATGGACACTTGATGCATGAAAAAATTCAATGTCTTTTTTAAATAACAAAAACCAAAGATAGATGCCAGGCTTGGCAAGCAAACTTCGGCTTTACTTTTGGCTAACTGATCTATTATACTTAACATATGGATAATCCCAAAGAGGTGAACGTTACGATCACCCCTCGAACTATCATTAATATCGTTCTAACACTGTTGGGGTTGTGGGTTGCCTATCAGATTCGCGATGTTTTAACGCTTATCTTTATCGTAATCGGTCTGGTGATCGCTTTTTCATCAATCATTAAATCCTGGGAAAAATATTTACCTCGTACCTTATCTATCGTCGTGCTCTATACCATTTTAATATTGGTGTTCATTATTACTGCTGCCCTGATTGTGCCAATATTAGTGAGCCAATTAACTGACTTTCTTGGCTTTGTGCAAACAGAGCTTCTAACGCGCGGCATTTCGGGCGATAATGTCATTCAACAATTCCATGACAATCTCGAAATGGCGCTTCACGGAGAAGGGATTCAAGGATTTGAACAGTTGTTTATCCAATTCCGTGGTAGCCTAGGCGCTGTTTACAGTACCACGGTCGGCTTTCTTGGCGGCATTGTTGCTATCTTCACCGTTTTGATTTCATCTTTTTACCTGCTTCTTGACGAAGAAAATTTTCAAAAATTTATTCGTATGCTCTTTCCAAAATCTGAACAAAACAGAGCAAGTATGATTATGGATCATATCAGCGCCAAAATGGGCAACTACCTCCGGGGCCAATTACTCTTAATGTTATCGATAGGTGTCGTCATCGGCATCGCGTTAGCCATTCTCGGGGTGCCTTATCCACTTCTTCTCGGTATCTGGGCTGGATTAATGGAACTATTTCCGTATGTCGGCCCGGTTTTAGGTGCAGTGCCTGGCGTGTTTCTAGCCTTTACTACCTTAGGTATGGTGAAAGGTCTTATTGCTCTGGTAATTTACTTGATTGTACAGCAGCTTGAAAACCAATTTCTTGCCCCAAAAATTATGGGCAAAGCCCTTGGCTTAAGTCCGGTTGTAATAATCTTTGCTCTATTAATTGGCGGGAAGCTATTCGGCTTAGTGGGATTGCTTATCGCGGTGCCTGTTGCCGGAGCGATTTCTGTTTTCTATCAAGAATGGAGAAATGGGAGGACATAATATGGAAAAATCAACATCAAAACCAAAGCTTAATTCACGTAAAACATTTCTTGTTGTTTTAGTAATTATCATTGCCGGAGTAGCCTATGCTCTCTTCCGTAATATCGCTATCCATGCCGATGTAATAGGCAACGTTGGTATATTAAAAGTTGTGGTGAACGATTCCGTGGGCGTTCCACTTGATGCTGCAACAGTTAAAGTGACATCAGATCAAACAAATCAAACAATCACGTTAACGAAAAAGGACAACAATGGTTTTTATACAGCAACTGTCGGACAAGGCAGTTTTGTAATTGATGCTGACGCAACAGGATATACCAGCGACTCTCAGCCAACCGAAGTTGAAGGTGGCCAAAGTCAAGAGATCTCTTTTTATCTCACGAAACAATAATTCAAAATTGCTATTCGGAGTAGCGAAACTATTGAAGATCTTCACTAACCTGTCTTCACAGGTAGTTGCGATCGACCCTCTGCCAAAGGGGTACTAGTCTATTCACTTCGTGAATGATGGTGCGCCGTCGGGTCTGGTGGACGGTAGTGGAATGAAACCACTGGCCTCGACGACATCAACGGAAACGCCATGATAGAAATTACTCTGGTGGATCTGTGCAGGCTCGAACTGCAGACCTCCACAATGTCAATGTGGCGCTCTAACCAACTGAGCTACAGATCCGAATTTTACTCTTTAAGGCTGGAATTTCAACTATTATTTTAGCACAATTAAACCAGAAAAACGAGGTTAAGACCTCGTTTTTGCTGATTCGCGAACGCTTATGCCCTTACTTGCGACAATTGTTTTATCTTGGCCCAAGTCGATCGCGATGCTGTGAATTTTGCCTTCATCTTGAAGCATCAGCATGGCGATCTTGTCGAGAATCTCGGTCTGGATCAATCGTTTCAGTGGTCGAGCGCCATATTTTTGATCAAAGCCATTTTCAGCAATGTATTGTTTGACAAGATCATTAATCACAAGAGTAACATCCTGCTCCGCGAGCCGCTCTACTACTTTATCAAGTTGGAGTGAAACGATCTCTGCGATATCTTCCTTTGTCAATGCATGGAAGATAATAATTTCGTCTACCCGATTGATAAATTCAGGTCGGAAATTATCTCGTAATTCATGCATTACAGTGTCTTCCATGTCTTCGGCAGCTCGTGCAGCCGAATGCTCGGAAACATAACCAATACGC
>JBGPML010000037.1:0-8276 GCA_041486955.1 Patescibacteria group bacterium | reverse complement strand
GGAATATTTTAGCTCTCACGTTTACAGAAAGTGGCGTGGCAGCCATGCGAGAGCGACTTGTTTCGCTTATTGGCGTTGCCGGTTACGGAGTTGGGATATATACCTTCCACAGCTTTGCTAATCGGGTCATTAATGATTCAGGAGCAGAATTTTATAAGAGTCACACCCTCGACCCCATCGACGACATTGCTCAATTAAAGCTGATTATGACCCTTATTGATGCGTCAGGTGATGAACGTATTCGACCGGTCCGCGCCCCTTATTTTTACGTCAAACCAATTATGTCGACAATCAAGAATCTTAAAAACGAAGGCGTCACACCAGAAAAATTGAAACTACTCTGTCAGGACGAAATGACTCGATTAGAAGATAGCACAGAATCTGTCAGCAAAAGCGGTAAGTCAAAAGGCAACCTGAAACAGAGCGTGAAAGACACGATTGAAAAACTCGATCGAACGATAGCTTTGAGCGAAATCTATTCCCGCTACGAAGCCGAGATGACCGAACGAGGCTTATATGATTATGAAGATATGATCCTTTTCGTCTTGAAAAGCTTTCACGCGAATAGTGACCTAAAAGCCAAATACCAAGAACAGTTTCAATACATTCTAGTCGACGAGTATCAAGATACGAACAGTGCGCAAAATACGCTCGTCAAAATGCTGAGCGAATATTTTGACAATCCTAACTTATTTGTCGTAGGGGATGATAAGCAATCGATTTATCGATTTCAAGGCGCATCGATGGCGAATTTACTTAATTTTCGTGATTGGTATCCAGCTGCCCAATTTATCAGTCTCAAGCAGAACTACCGCAGCGGCCAAATTATTCTCAATCGGGCTGACGAGCTCATTCGTCAAAATAAAGAACAATTGGCGTTTGTTTTGCCCGATGTTCATACGGAACTTACCGCTCAAGATCCTCTCGGCGAGGTAAACTTTACTGACCATCATTCACCAGACCATGAAGCTTTGGACATTCTTGAACGAATCAAGACACTCCTTGAACAGGGGATTACCGCCTCACACATCGCCATTATTTATCGTGAAAATAGTGAGTCAGAACTGTTTACCGATTTACTCACCCGCCAAAGCATTGCCTTTCATTTAGAGTCCGGCGCAGACGTCTTAAAAGACTCGGATACCCGCCAACTGCTCAATTTGCTTGAATTAGCCTATAACCCTACCAACGAAATGGCTCTATTTCGATATTTACACGCCAGTTATAGCGGAATTGATACCTCAGATCTCTTAGCTATCGGTCGGTTACGCCGAGAAACAAGAACAAATTGGGTCTCGCTGTTGGAAAGCGAAAACCCTGAATCGTCGATAAAAAACTGGGATCAGGTCAGCGTAATTTGGAGCCGAATCAAAGAATGGCACCGATATTTATCCAATCACAATTTAGGCGACACAGTTGAACATATTTTTATCGATTCCGGTTTGTTAACTTCCATTATGCTCCAACCAAACCAGATTGAACGGTTGCATCGCCTGCGCTGCTTCTTCGAAGAAGTAAAACACATTACCAATTCAATTCCGTTTGCGACACTCGACGACCTATTTGATCGCGTAGCCATCCGGTTAACGTATAATTTGCCATTGGTTTGTCCCCCACTAATCGAAAAAAGCGATAATGCCATTCGACTGATGACGGCTCATAAATCCAAGGGTTTGGAATTTGAATATGTCTTTATCCCCCACTTCCACGATGGATTATGGAGCAACAATCAAAAACACGACTTAATTAACTTGCCGCCGGGAATAGTTCCACATCACAAAGTGACAGAAATTGAGACGTTAGAGGAGGAGCGTCGATTGTTTTATGTCGCTCTTACTCGCGCCAAGCGTGCGGTATTTATTTCGTCTTCTGAAGTAGATGCGGGACACAAAAAAATTCTACCAGCCCAGTTTTTATCCGAACTTAACAATGTGTCGATTCTTAAACCATCAAACGAGGTCCTGCCATTACAGCATTTCTTCTCACCGGTTGATGCTCTTTTTATTACCTCTGCCAGCCAGGCCTATTTGAAACAAGTGGTGACTGAACAGTCGATTACCCCAACCGGGCTCAATACTTTCTTAGTCTGTCCTCAGGAATATCTCTACAAGGACGTTTATTGTATCCCAGGTGTTCGGGAGGTGTTTCAGTCTTATGGGACGGCCGTCCATAAAGCCATGGAGTTGTGGGGGAACTGGAGTAAAGATGGGCGAATGGTGAGTTTGACCGACATAGTCGGCATATTCCGTGAAGCTTTAATTAAAGAAGGTTTAACTGAGGATGAGGTCAAACGATATGAAAAATTAGGCATAGAAGTTTTATCAGGCTATTACGAAACAAAAGCTAATGATTGGATTGCTCCATTAGCGACAGAATATAGTTTTAGTCCCCATAACGTTTTGCTTGATGGAGAAATACCAATTACCGGGAAATTCGATAAAGTTGAGCCGATTAAAAGATCAAAACTAGTTCGAGTGGTTGACTATAAAACCGGTCGAGCCAAATCTCGCAATGAAATCGAAGGGAAAACCGCCTCGGCTGACGCGGACTATAAGCGTCAATTGGTATTTTATGCTGTGTTAGCGGAGGCAGATCCATTCTTTCCCTATACCATTGGTGAAGCGGCCTTAACCTTTTTAGACGACCACAAACGTTATACCACCGAAGTATTCGAGATATCCAAGCAAGAAAAAGAAGAATTAAAAGAGCTTATCCGCGCGGTCCGATCGGAGATGCTCCTGCTGCATTTTGATCATACCCCGCATAAAAACCAATTCGGCAAAGGAGAGAGTCTCTGTGATCTCTTACGCGAAAATCGCGTCGTCCAATCATCAGTTGCAACTATCGAATTGAAACAAGAAAAATTAATCCCTTAAAAGATCGTGATGACCGATTCTGTCATTGCGAACAAAGTGAAGCAATCTAGATCACCACGTCGTTTCACTCCTCGTGATGACAGGCCTTGTCATTGCGAGAATCAAAGAGACACGGCAATCTAGCCAAGGATTAATGAAGCTATTGTGGCTAATCCGGCCGCAATCATTATTCCTATGATCAACCAGCCTAAAAATGTTGTGAAAGGATGGTTGGTTCGATCACCCATGATCTGTTTATTGCTGCTCATGGCGACTACTAGAATAAGAATAATTGGTGCCACTAATCCATTCAAGACGGCCGAGTAAAGCAACGCCTTAATTGGATCGAGCCCCACAAAATTCAAAACAAATCCGACAATCATGGCAATAATAATGACGCCGTAAAAGGCTGAAGCTTGCTTGAGTTTGCGATTTAATCCATATTTCCACCCAAAGCTTTCCGAAAGCGCATAAGCTGCGGAGCCGGCTAAAACCGGAACAGCTAATAATCCGGTGCCGATAATCCCCACCGCGAAAAGCAGAAAGGCATTGTTGCCGGCGAAAGGCCGAAGCGCTTCTGCGGCTTGGGCTGCCGATGAAATGTTGTAAATACCATGCGAAAAAAGTGTGGCGGCACACACTGCGATAATGAAGAACATCACCACATTTGACAAAAACATACCCGACCACACATCGAGTCGCATTTCCTTGATGGTCCGATTATTCGTTCCTTCGCGGGAAGCAATGGTTGTTTTGCCTTCAGCAATTTCGTCTTCTATTTCCTGTGAAGTTTGCCAGAAAAACAGATACGGTGAAATTGTGGTACCCAAAATTCCGCAGACCAGAAGCAGCTGTTCTTTGGAAAAAGTTAGAGAAGGCACAACCGCGCTTTTTGCCACAGTAACCCAGTCAAAATCTTTAATCATAAAAGCAGTAAAGATATAAGCAAGAAGAACGAAGGCGAGATACTTTAAATATTTGGCATATTTCGCGTAATTAATGAAAATTTGCATCAGCAAACTGGCGAGAGCAAAAAGAAAAACCAACCAACCAAAATTAATCTGCGGCTCGAGAAGCTGGGTGGCTTTGGCCATTGCTCCGAGATCGGCGCCAATATTAAAGACATTGGCCACAAGAAGCAAAATTGAGCAGACATATAGTACCCATTTAGCATAGTGAAGGCGAATGTTCCCGGCTAAGCCACGACCTGTGACTAAACCAATTCTGGCGCACATTTCTTGAACTACGGCCATCAGGGGAAAGGTAAAGATTGCCAGCCAGAGAAGCTGAAATCCGAACTGGGCCCCAGTTTGCGAATATGTGGCAATACCCGAAGGATCATCGTCAGAAGCTCCGGTAGTTAATCCCGGACCTAAACCGTGCCAAAAATCCTTCGCGCCTTGAATGGGCTTTTGCGAAGTTATTGTTTCGGCAATATCCTGAGTGGTCGCGGCAGCCTTCTCTAATGCTTCGGCAGGAGCGGCGACGACCTCTTCGATTGCCCGTTCAACTTTATTTTCTGGCACTGGGTGGCCTCCTCACTCAAGATTAATCTATAAATCAGGTTTAGTAAATAAAAAAGACTGCCGTGGTAAGCGGCAGCCAACTGCAATGGTTTTAGCAACCAGTGGAGCGAGGAAGTGAATTAGGGCTTTACGGGAAACAACCACATCCCGATGCCGACAACGGAGAAGAAAATCATCGATCCCAGTAAAAGCGCAAATATAAACGGATTTTTTAGCAAGGCAATTCCTCGATCGGAAGATCGTCAGCAGATTCTGACGACAGATACTACATCAATTTTGAGGGAGTATCTGTTGTCAGAAAATCACTATCAGAATCCATTAAATTTAATGGGCTCTGAGGTGGGGGCCGCATAGCGCGGCCGGGGATAGGGGTCATAACGTTGAATGCGTGGCGTCGTAGTGCGAGTCGATGTAGGTCGAGTAATATCCTCGACCTTTCGGGAAATCTGCAAAAAGCCACCGACCGTCTTGTTTCATCTCCAGGGTAACGACGCGAATGCCGTTGCGGGAGAAGCCAGTGCGGATGTTGCTGATTGCCGTAATGCCCGAGATATTCTTAAGCACAAACTGTGAGGTCTTGTTTCCTCCTCCCAGCTTTATCGGTGATCCGTCACCGATGTGGACGATCAGCCTGTTGCTCTCAAGGAGAGCATAAGCTGATCGATCGGTGGAGACGAGGCGATTGCTCTCGATTCTCTCAATACTCGCATAGAGCGAGACTAGAACTAAGAGAACAAGAGCAATCCCAACAGCAGCAATTGCTAATCGGCGCATTCGAATGATCCTTTTTAGGGTACAAGCGGCCAGAGTGCCGCGCCGGTAAACCGGCATTGCTAGAAGCGATCAGCCAATCGGCGGATTCCTTCCAATAATGTTGGTTTAAGTAGGGGAGGGCAGCCGGTAAGGGCTGCCCTGCGTAAGGTTAGAGGCAATTATTAAGGAAGCGCGATGACCAGACAATCCTGGTCACGGATTCGCACCACGCAGTAGTGTTGGTCAAATGAGAAATCGATGCTCTCGATCTCCATCGTGGAGATGGTAGTCAGAGCGCGAAATAGACCGAAGTACCGAGAGATGACACAGACGACGTTGCCGACGGATATGGCGATCTTGTCGCTCTTGATGTTCACCATCATTCGAGCACCATCCGAGGGGAATACGTGGGCATACATCTCAAGTCCACTGCGGTTGAATACCTTCACCATATCTCGGGGATAGAGGCCCCCGGTTCGACCACCGACGACAATGTAGTCGGCCGTGGCGCGGAGAAAGGTAATTCGGTCGAGGCGTGTGGGAAACGGTTTGACCATCAAAGTTCTGATGGTTCCGTCCGACAAAGCCTCAATACAATCGTTCGACGCGGCATTCACGGATACTACGACGTAGGGACTCGAGGGAGTCGGTCCGCCAGCAAAGGCGGGGACAGTAAGAGCGAGGCAAAGTGCTAGGGTAGCGAAAAGCGTTTTCATCGTCCTTTTCCTCAATCCGGTCTACTACGGCGTCGATTCTCTTCCGACGACCAATCTTATCTTAAGCCCTCCTTAAGAGAAAATCGGTCATCAGAAGCGAGATATTTCATTGTTAAGCAATAGCAATTGTAGCATAAAAATATACTTTTGTCAACCCTTTAACTCTGTTGGGTTGATGGTGAGCGGAGTCGAACTATCAAGGGTATCCATAAAGAAAAACGGACGGCTGAATATGATTCAACTGCCCGTTTCTTATTCCGGAAATTATAGCTTATCTTAAGCGGCAGGACGACCACCATGGACAATAGGTCTGATACGGTGTGGCGTACGACCGTGGTGTAGGTGTAGGCCGGGGAGTCGGAGTGGCTCGTTTAATCGTCGAAGCGCTTGGCGATTGGGCCATCGCATAATAAAGAATTATGCCTAAGATGACTATAATCAGCAGCCCAACAAGATTTCGCTGTGTCGACTGCTTTTTGGTTGATTTTGTTTTTGCCATAACCCTCCTCATATTAAAATTGCTTACTCTTATCGTGGCATATTCATTCAAGGCAAGCAAGCAGTATAGTGAATATTTTATAGCCAGGTTGACAGGGTATAGATTTTTGATATAAGAAAGAGGCGGGAAACGACTGAGCCTCGTTACGCTAAGTCGGACCCCTTGCCAGAGGAGTCCGGCAAGCTTACTAAGCCATATGGCTTTCTTATAGCACCTCAGCACACGGCTGAGGTGTATTTTATAAAAAATGCCCGGAGGGGAATCCTCTTCCTCTGTCGTGCTCATACGTTAAGAAGGGCACTTTCTCACCTTTGATACTGAGTCAGATGAGTAAAGTTTGGGTTGTTTGAACAGTTACCCGCGCCAATTTCCGCATTCAAATGCGTTGCGTCTGTTAGACTGATCAATAAGTAACTTTGCTCTGACGACGGACCATTAGCGCTAAGAGAATGGGTCGGTGAGTTACCTGAACTATCATAGCAATAGATCTGATTATCAGGAGTGACCTGACTCCATTCACGATTGACCTTGCCGCTATAGGTGGGTACGAAAGTAATTTTCTGTGCTTGGCTTATTACACCACCAATCGAAGCAGTGCCAAGGGTTGGGTCAAAATTATCGTGAACCAGAGCAATAGTTTTATCCCAGGTTTCAGGACTATCCATCATTCCTTCGCCGGTAATCCAGTTACCTAGGGCTGTACCGGCTTTATCTTGATTGACCTCGCCACATTTTGGCTCAATTGTTCGCGGAATAAACTTGGCTTGATCACCTTCGCCCTCTTGTCGGCCGAGCTTAGCATAGAGCTGGGCTTTGGTTGTTGCATCAAACAGATCTAAACCACAAACTACGGATGAATTACGATGGTGTTTCGGATTCACATACAGCTTAGCCGTTACTCTCTGGTCAGATACGCCAAGATCAATACCGGAGGCACGCTCTGCTCCAACAATACCAATTTCACCACCCGCTTTAAGTGAATAGGCCATTTCAGCTTGGCAATAGGTAATTTCTTCGTTGGGATTAGTATGGTTATCACACTTTCCCAAGAACCTTTTCTCTTTCTGTTGTTCGGCATTGCTGAGAAGTTCAGAGTAATGTTTGTAACGGCGTTCCTCTCTCTGGTCTCCTGCGTATGCAGGAATTTTCACCCAGAGAATCTCTCCATTTTCGACGGAATGAGCCCGACACTGGGAACCCATTTCGTCGGCTACGAAATCAACCCAAAACCTTATCTCTGTCACGGTCGTGTTCTCCTTCCAGAATATTGTGTGTGAACTATACCATAAAAAGTCTATTTTGTCGATTCAATTTAAAGAGGAATCTTGCTCCCCGCGTTTCAGATTGTCAGGGAATAACGACGGCTTCCAGCACCACGCGTCGTTGGCATAAAGGGGTTGGCCACCGCCGATAAGAAGAAATGGCAGGGGAATCCTTCTCACCCGTCGCATTCATTCGTCGGGGAATAAATTTGTCCGCTTTTGCGGAACCAGGCAAATTTGGCATGTAGTGAATCGGCCTCCGCCGATTATTATATTTGCATGCGCGAACCCGAGGGTTCGATTCTTGCGAAGCAATACCAGATAAAAGCCAACCTTTTCAGGTTGGCTTTTATCTGGTAGCCCGGAGGGGAATCGAACCCCTGTTGCAAGGATGAAAACCTTGTGTCCTAACCACTAGACGACCGGGCCATGATTAAATTATTGTTTGATACCCATATAGTTTACACAAAAACAGGCATTTCTTCAAGTGAAACGAATTACACTCACTCATTATAATTGGCGAAATGTATTTTTTTATTGTACAGTATTATGAGTTTTCAATTGGCAGATTGCCACACGTTCGATCGCTCTGTTCCTCGGTGTCGCGTGAAAGGGGCATTACATGACGCTGATTCAACATTTGGCAATGCAAGTTGGAGCAGAGC
>JBGPML010000036.1:0-8592 GCA_041486955.1 Patescibacteria group bacterium | reverse complement strand
GCAGGGTTGGCATGCCCATAAAGTTGATTCTATTTTGGTGTTGGAACGCTCACTTCCTTTTGGAAAATCGTTTCTCTACAGTCCGGAAGTAAGTGGTGGACCCGACCAGCTTGTCGCGCTATTACCAAAAATTCGGTCGATTGCTAAAGAACGAAATGCCATTTTCTTTCGTCTTGAATTGTTGATCGATCGCGATGATCCAGTGGCTGAAAAGTGGCAGGCAGCATTTCGCTATACCCATTTCGTCAAGGCGTTTGAATCGGTTCAGCCAGATGACCGCCAAATTATCCATCTTGGAGGGACAGAGGATGAAATTTTAGCCCAGATGAAATCAAAAGGGCGCTATAACATTCGGGTGGCCGAGCGATCTGGTGTGTTAGTTCGAGAAGCGACAATGAATACGCTCGAAACAGACGTGGCGACGTTTTATGAGATTTTTCAACAAACGGCCAAACGCGATAAGTTTTCCATTCGTTCGCAATCATACTTTTTGGACCTATGTCGACTACTCTACCAACATGACAGTGGACGATTATTCATTGCCACGTATCAAAATCAACCTTTGGCCGCGGCTATCGTGACGCTTCACGATAGCTTAGCCGCTTACCTTTATGGCGCTTCATCGAATGAAAATCGTCAGGTCATGGCGCCCTATTTAATGCATTGGAGTATCATGCAGTGGGCAATGTCTAAAGAGGCCAAGTATTATGATCTGCTGGCAATCCGTCCCCCGGGTCCGCCAGCCGGCGGAAAAAAGCATCCCTATGACGGTATTACCCGATTTAAAGAGCAGTTCGGTGGAGAGGCCGTTCACCTTTTAGGCAGTTGGGATTTGCCGCTCCAGCCGACATGGTATAGTTTATTTAAACTAGCCGAAGGAATCCGCCGATAGGGGAACCCATGAAACTAAAACACTATATTCGATCAAGAATACCTGATAGTACTGTCAATCGTTTGCACCGCTATGAAGCAAGCTTAGCTTCTCTGCGTTACGGTCAGCCGAGTAAAAAACTCCGGATTATCGGGGTGACCGGGACCAACGGAAAAACATCAGTCTGTCACTATGTCACTCAGATTCTGGAAGAAGCCGGTAAAAAAGTCGGGATGTTAACGACCGTTGCGACAACTATCAATGGTAAGAGGCAGTTGAACACGACAAAAATGACGACCCTAAAAGCCGGCGAACTACAGCGTTATTTAGCCGAAATGGTGCGGGCGGGTTGTGAATACGCGGTTGTAGAAACGACGTCGCATGCCCTCGATCAAGACCGAGTCCACGGATTATATTACGATACGGTTGTATTCACGAATCTCACCCACGATCATTTGGATTATCACAAAACAATTTCAGCGTATCAGGAAGCAAAGGAAAAGCTTTTTGCCAATAATCCCCGTGTGGCAGTGGTAAATGCTGATGATCCAGCAGCGCGAGCTTTTTTAAAATATAATGCGTCACAGAAATTCACCTATGGCATTCTTGACCAACCACGAAATAAAGATGCTATGCGCGAGCCAGATATTGCAGCGAACCGACTTAAGACTTCGACTGATAAAACTTCATTTCAATTAACGACTCCTTTCGGCGATAAGGAAGTTAGCATTCCATTGCCCGGACGATTTACTGTATCGAATGTTTTAGCCGCAGTCGCGATATGCCTCGGCCAAGCTATCCCATTTGAGCAAGTGATTTCAACGCTTCTTCATCTAAAAGCTGTCGAAGGCCGGTTAGAACCAGTTGAAATGGGCCAATCCTTTTCCGTTATTGTCGACTTTGCTCATACCCCTGACGCGTTACAACAAGTCTATGAAACGCTCCGACCGACGGTGAAAGGCCGACTCATTGCTGTTTTAGGCGCGACCGGTAATCGCGATAAAACCAAGCGGCCAATCTTAGGCGCTCTAGCTGCACGGTATGCTGATTTGGTGATCGTCACGAATGAAGATCCGGGCGCCGAAGATCAATTAGCGATCATAGATGAAGTCGCCAACGGCGTAAAACGAGGGCGCCCGAATAATAACGGCGAGACAAAAGGTGAAGGCGAATGGTGGTGGAAAGTCACCGACCGGCGGGAAGCGATTGCTCAAGCATTAGGAATGGCCAAAGCCGGAGATTTGGTCATTATTACTGGCAAAGGCGGCGAACACGTGATGGTCATTGGCGATAAATTGGTGCCATACAACGATGTCAAAGTTGTCAAAGAGATACTCTCAAAACATATATTGACTAAAAATAAAGAATAGACTATAGTTCCACCAAAGGTAAAAACAACCTAAAGAGCCAGCAGTATAAGGTGGGCAATAAGGGCTACTGAGCCATGAGATAGAAGTTTCATCTCATGGCTTTTTCTTTGTCATCCGGAGCAGAGCGCCTGCCGGAGGCAGTCTCCATTGTCATTGCGAGCGGAGGGTGGCAATCTAACTATCTGGCCAGGTAGTAAATCGTATGAATTTGTCGGAATTCATCGGAGCTCACAAACCCCGTAAATACCGATTCCCGTGTCCCGCCTTTGCCAAGCACCGTGTTAACCCAGTGGTTTAATCCACCGGCGTCCGGCTCTCGCCTAAGGAGTTGACGGTATAAGAACGTTACAAAGTCGGTGTCCGACATCGGTTTAATTTTTGCTTGGAACTCACCCGATTTGAAGAATTCAATCGGCAAGTAACCAACCGTTACTTTGCCTGAGTTAACTAAACCTAGCCAACCACCAACGCCCGGCGTATCATAATCTCGACATAACACGAGCTGGTACGTATATTTAATCGCATTCTCTTTGGTTTGAGGCAAAGTCTTGAATGAATCAAGACTGCAGGCAGATGTGAGAGAGGGAGTGGTTTGAGGCGGTACTTGCGAACTGATTGGCTTGACAATGATATCTTTATGCAAAACGTCTCCAGTTGAAAAATAGAGTTCATTTTCTAGCGGATTATCGAATTGATAATATTGTCCAGAAGTTAAATCTTGGATAGATAAAAACATAACACCACTTCTTTTTGTTGCAATAAGATAGCCGCCATCATCACCGATAAGCACTCCATCACCTCCGAAGGAAAGTGCGGCATTCTTAACAGGCGCACCATCAGTAGTACTGACCTTTCCCCACAAAGCTCCGATATCTTTGCTATAAGTATTAGTGAGGACATCCGCTGAAATTCGACTTTTTATTACTATTGCAACTATTACTATAAGAAATATGAAAACCAATATAAAGGACAATCTGGAACGGAAGGAAAGTCGACTTATCATATGTTTACTGTGCTCGTTTTCTTTGAGTGATATCAACCAGTTTTCGCAATGAATCGCGTATTTCTAATGGATAAGACGAAATTCGACTATTAAATTGTTGATCATATTTGCTTCCGATAAAAAATCCCGCAGCATAGGTTTCAAGTGTATTTTCCCACGGATGACCACCTGAACCGTCATACGTATCCTCATACAAGACGTCCTGGAAAGGATCTTTAGGCTTGTTATTCCTTATCAGGAATTCCCGTAAATCCAAAAACTCTTTTCTCTTTGAGGTATTAGTTGCGGAATCATCACCATCATTACACCCACCCTCTGCATAATCTTTTGCGTGTCCAAATTCGTGTCTCAACACCGAATCCGGCTTAAAGGCGCCTGATAACTTGTATAGATTCCAAATTACCGCGATCGATTCCTCAGGCTTAATTGTCCCTACTTCCCTGTATGTTAGGCTAGGCTCATTTCCACACCATCGTTTTACAATAGCTGGAATTGGATCATGAATTTCTTTCAACTCCTTGTTAAATTCAGACGTCGTATCATTGATTCCGAGGAATTGTGGGAAAAAAACTCCATTCCAACCCGATGGCTCTAAGGATGAATCGATGTATACGTTTTGTGGCAAGCCGGGATATCCATAATTCTGCCGTAAGGATTCTAAACTTTCGGCTAAATTGGTAAGAAGACTCGCTTTCGTCTTATCATTAGCGGCGTTCTTGGCGGCCGTCCCGCAGAACCAAAAGACTGAGAATGAAGTCTGTGGATATTTTTGGCATCTATTCTGTTCGACGCTATCCGCTCTATCCGCGGCTAATTGCTCTTCTAAATGTTTTTTCTGAGTGGCTTCATCGGGACCTTGAGGGATTGAAAAGCCGGGAGGTAACTTTAGCCCTTTTAACTCAATATATTGTTTTTGATTAAGTAATTCGACCGTCCCATCATCGATGAAGTATCCATCTTTTTTTGCTACGACAGTGTATTTCCCCGATTCAAGACTTTCAAAAATTGCCGGGCTTACTTTTTCTGCAATTGGACTCTTGCCAGTATCTATACCTTTGTAGATCTGAATGGAAACACCAGTCAGCTCGTTGAGCGACTGAAGATTCTTATCGACTTCTCGCGTCTTAACTGTTAAAGAATATTTTCCCTGTTTAGCAGTGTCCATACTCAAATTTACTTGCTTAGTCTCACCGTAAGCATCAGCAAATTGGATTGAGGCGATCGTTCCAGCTGAAGCAGGTGAAGTTAACGTGAATTTTTCAATAGGAGCAATTGTATATGATCCTTTAGGGAGTTTTATCTCATATTCACCTTTGTTATTTGTGAGGGCAAGTCCCGAGACACTATTTCCGATTGTGGCTAGGACAAGTGTAGGTTGAGTCAAATTTTCTATTTTGCTTATCTTACCGATAACTCTATTTTCTGGTATTAAGTCAAGAGGGAGATTTAGGATATTACCATTTTTCAGAGGGTCATAAGTAATCACGGCTGACTTTAAGCCTTTTTCTTTGTTTTCTGCTTGATATTGCCTTCGTCCAACAGCAATTACCTTCCCCGAAAAGGCCCCCTTTTCATCGCTTTTTGCAATCGTGATCCGTTGACTGGAATTGGTAACATCAAAAATAGTTAAGTCAGAAACACCAATTTCAGGAGATGACCCCAGCATAGCTTTCCCACTGAGAGTACCCCCAGTTTCAAACCCCTCGGCTTTAATTTCTGAAATACCTAGAGACGAGCCATCGGTTCGAACATTATAAACATATATAAAATCAGCTACGGACGTTTTATTGTTCGTATTAACTGGAGTAATAGTTAAGGTATTCGCATTATCAAATGAAACAGTTTGAAGATTTTTCGTCGAGCAATAATTAAATGGAGAAAACAGATTCGTAGTGCTACCCTTTTTCGCGGTTAGAGCGCCGTTCCCTGTGGCAAGGATATACCCATTGACCTTTTCAAACTTGGCATCTTCAGCCCGAATCGTCAGTTTAACTTTTGTTACCACCATAGATTTTGGGAGCGAGACCGCGAGGTACGATGACGCTTCACTCCCCGAACCTTTGGTTGGTTGGAGTATGGCACTCGTCGTCGTATTTTTGTCAATTGCCGCATTGGGAGTAGCTACGTTGGACTGTTGGGTTTTTGCTCCAGCAAGATTAATTTCACTCCCCGATCCACTAACTGAGCTGCAGGAACTTGTCGATTGAGCTGATGCGCGATATGTCTGATGAACTATTCCTAACACAATCAAAACTACGATACATAACGAGTATATAAACTTACGCTGTGCTCCCATAAATTTAGTTTATAGGAATTTATCAACACGGACAAACTTACATAGCCAATGCGATCCAGCACCAGACAGGTAAGGGATCGGCAATCGAGATTGCCACGCCTTCGGCTCGCAATGACAGAATTGGATTGGGTTAATTCGGCAATGACAATAATTGCTATTTTAAGGTATAATATAAGGTATGAAACCACCTAAAGAGAGTCTTCTTTTGATCGATGGTCATGCACTGCTCTATCGTGCATTTCACGCTTTGCCGCCACTTAAAAACAAAGCCGGCATTCCGACCAATGCGGTTTATGGATTCATAACCACCCTCATCAAAGCTTTTGAAGACATTCAACCAAAATATTGTGCGGTTGCTTTTGATGTGGCTGGACCAACATTCCGACATAAATCTTTTGCCGGATATAAGGCCAGCCGCCCCGACACACCAACAGATTTATTGCAACAGGTGCCTTATACCTATGAGGTTATCGAGGCTATGAATATTCCGATTTTCACCAAAGAAGGATTTGAAGCAGACGATATTATTGGCACGCTAGCCAAACAAGCCAAAACTCAAAATATTCCTGTGGTGATTGTGACGGGTGATAAAGACAGTTTTCAATTAGTCGATGATACTACTTTCGTTTATATTCCGAAACGAACCCTAACGGACACACAATTATACGATCCTGCCGGTGTTGTCGAGCGAATGGGGGTAACACCGACTCAAATCCCAGATTTTAAAGCGTTGTCAGGTGATGCATCAGACGAAATTCCTGGTATTGCCGGTATCGGCGAAAAAACCGCCGTGACCATATTACAGCAGGCCCCTTCAATCGAATCTCTCTATGCGACCGTCAATGAAGGCAAGTCATTCGAGGGACTTAGTGAACGAATCTTACAAAAACTCAAAGACGGTGAAGCTATCGCCAGACAGTCGCGAGAGTTAGCGACTATCGATCGCGATGTACCGATTCAGTTAGCGATTGAGGCTTGTGTCATTCACGAGTACGACACCAATAAAGTAGCTGAGGTATTTCAGAAATTAGAATTTTATTCTTTGCTGAAACGTTTACCGCAAAGCACAATTCAAACCGATATTTCTTCGCCACCAAAAAAACGCGACTGGTCATTCCATACAATTACAAATGAAGAAGATTTGAGAAAAATGGTGCAGGACTTTATGAAAGCCGAGACCATCGCCGTCGATACCGAAACCGACGGTTTACGCGGCAATATTATTGGCATTTCGTTAGCTGCCAATGGCTTTGAAGGCTTTTATATTCCTCTTATTTCGGAACATAATTCGAATCTGGATCACAAGGTTGTGACAGAAATTCTGCAGCCTCTTTTCAATTCTCCGACCGTAGGCAAGATTGGCCATAATATAAAATATGACCTGGAATCGCTAGATAAGCTTGGACTTGAAGTAACACCAATTACCTTTGATACCATGATTGCCGCCTACGTTTTGCATGCGCATTTACGATCGTTTGATTTAGATACGGCCAGTCAGCGCGAGCTGGGCTATACCATGATTTCCTATGCTGATGCGGCCGGTTCAACCAAAAAAGAAACTAGTTTAGTCACCGCACCGATCGAACGGGTTGCTGAATATGCGGCCGAGGATGCAGTTATCACCTACCGATTATATGAGGCATATAGAAAGCAACTTGACGCCGAACCGGCCTTGAAAAAAGTTGCCGAAACAATAGATTTTCCGCTCGTCCCAGTTTTAAAACGAATGGAATCTCGTGGAGTTTGTCTTGATGTTAAAAAACTGGGACGGCTGGAGATCGATATCGAGCAAGAAATCGGGACAATTAAAGCCAAGATCGAACAGCATGCGACCGGTCCCATTAATATTAATTCGCCGGCCCAATTGCAAAAATTGCTCTTTGAAGATTTAAAACTTGAACGACAAGGGATTCGCTCCAATCAAAAGGGGCTCTCTACCGCAGCTCAAGAATTAGAAAAGTTGCAGGGATTACATCCGGTTATTGATGATATTTTGCGATATCGGGAATTAACAAAGCTACAAAATACGTATGTCCAAATACTACCCAAGCTGGCAGATAAGGGCGGCCGAGTCCATACACAATTCAGTCAAACCACCGCCACCACGGGCAGACTGGCTTCGTCTGATCCGAATTTACAAAATATTCCGATTCGATCTGAATTGGGGAATAAAATACGGGCCACTTTTGTGGCGCCAAAAGGGTACGATTTATTGTCGCTTGATTATTCACAGATTGAATTGCGTATCATTGCCCATTTATCGAATGACAAGAATCTGAAACAAGCCTTTATTGACGGGCGCGATATTCACGACGAAGTGGCTAAACGGCTAGGAATTGATCGCCGGGCAGCCAAAGCGATTAATTTTGGCATTTTTTATGGGCTATCTGCGTTTGGATTAAGCCAAAGCTTGAAGATTGAGCAAAAAGTCGCCAAGCAATATATAGACGCCTACTTTGAAACCTATTCTGTCGTGGCCCAATATCTCCAAGACACAAAGCAATCCCTACGGGAGACCGGTTATGTTGAGACTCTGTTTGGACGAAGGCGCGAAATTCCAGAAATCCATGCTTCAAATAGCATTGTTCGGGCCCAGGCGGAACGGATAGCGATTAACGCTCCTGCTCAAGGCACAGCTGCTGATTTAATGAAATTAGCCATGATTGAGGTCGATAAATGGCTTGAACAGGAATATGGCGATCAAGCAGAACGTCCTTACCTACTACTGCAAGTGCATGATGAATTACTTCTTGAGTCACCTCACGCCTTGACCAGAGAAGTGGGCAATAAAGTTAAAACTATCATGGAAAATGTCACTAAAATATCCGTTCCTCTCGAAACAAATTGTGCTGTCGGTTCCAATTGGGGCGAATTAAACGAGCTTGAGCTCTAATGTCGAAGCCTGAATGACAAATGTCAAATCAATGACGAAGTCCGAATCCCGAATTTGACATTTAGCATTCAGGTTTTGTCATTATCTATACAACAGATAACCAAACACCAGAGCGTTGTTGAGCACGTGGATGAGAACCCCGGGCCAAATACTTTTTGT
>JBGPML010000035.1:0-9010 GCA_041486955.1 Patescibacteria group bacterium | reverse complement strand
TTCCCGTCCCATCAGTATCGATCCCATGGACGTAGAGTTTATGAGGTTTTCCATCACGGATCAAAGTTCCATCTTGAGCTTTTTCGGGCAAAATATAGTCAAAGCGGTGCTTCCCTTTTATTTTGAAGGCGCTATTAACATCATTGCTTGCCGATTGAGTTGTCACTCGGTCAATCAGATGACCGACTCCACCAGGTCCGTCGAGATAGAATTCGGCCGGAATGGACTCGCTTGATGCATCTGGATCGAAGGTCCAACCAAAAGCACGGCCTGTAGTTAGATCAATACCATCAAGATAGCCCATAGTTGCTCGGCTTGTTGGTTTGGGGCATAAAATGTTTAATATGCGACAAAAAATTGGACTCGGAGTGGGTGTGATAGCGGGAACTGCGTTCGAGATCGGAGTTGGCGTAGAAGTTGGTTTTGCTACAACAGCAGTAGGAATCGCCAACGGTGATGATCCGCCAGCTGGCGGAGGTGTCGCTACCGATAAAGTAAACATTTTCGGGCTGCCTGTTAAGAGGCTTTGTGTTGTTTTTCCATCTATAGTTAAAGTTGTGACAGCAGAGTCTATACCATAGGCGTATACTGTATGGGCCTTTCCATCGACGTAGGCCGATTCGGGGATCGGAAAGCTGTAGCGATGATTACCCGCGATTTTTGTTACGGCTTCAACATCTGGGCTGCTTAGATTGGCCGTAGCTTGACCCAGATAACTCCCACCTTGATCAACCGATTTATCTAAGTAAAACTTTACTACAATTGATTGATTCGGAGTATCACGATCTATCGACCATCCTATAAAATTCTTGCCAATCACCCCATCAATAAACCCGAAAGGTAGCGTATTTGCTGAAGAATTTGGGCTGGCAGTTGGTGGAATACTTACAACTGGGGTCGGTCTAGTTTTGTCACTATCGGTTAAAATAGCATCACTGACGTTATAAAAGAAGCCGTATAAGTCCCATTCTCCCCAAGTGTCTGTACGCTTTAGGTCATAAGGGGCTCCAAAGGCGACCAAAGCTGGTTCGTTAGGGATTAACCAGCCAAACTCATCACCACTGACACCGATATTGTTGGAAAAATCCGGTGTATGTTCTTTGTCTAAAATTACGATATCCGTTTCCCAGTGAATTCCGTCATCAGACAACCGTATAACGGTCTGACTTCCTGCAGAATGCGACGCTTGCATGTTAAATAAGATAAACTTCTTCCGAATAGGATCATACTTTATGTCTGACGAAGGGTATGCGCCGAGTTCGGTTTTGTGGCTGACATCAGGATTCCAGGTAACGCCGTCTGATGATTCGAGCATATAGATTTGTTGAATACCATATTCTTGACCATTCGAGGCCGTAAACGTTTCGTAACTATCATCTAAATACCACATCAAGAGTTTACCGTCTTTGGCGATGACCGAAGGCTGACCAGCTCCGTAAAAATGATTTTCACGTACGTCAGGCTGGGCCCTCAGCGTTAACGGACTAATGAGGCGTTTAGGATCAGAAGGTGTTTCTTCCCAAGTGCCTCGATCGGTATATTTAAGATAGGGGCCATTAACGTTTTGAGATCTGGCGACGTGGATGACGGATTGATTATTCCCTGCTCCCGTTTCGTAAGCGTCACCATAATAGATGTAGTAATAGCCGTTAAAGTAAACAAGGCTGGGGTCACACGCTGAAACATCGTCTTTGAAACCATTCGGTCCGAGGGCATCGGATGCCCGAATAGCAACATCAGGGGCATTCCAGTTCTTGCCATCCGTTGAAGAGGTGTGACGGGTATAATCTTGCAACACGGTATTAGTGTCTGGTGCAGAACAGTAAAATGCATGATATGTTCCATCAATTTTGGCGATCGTTGGGGCATATGCCTCATAGTTACCAGTATCACGGCAGCTTCCAGGTTTGCTACAATCAACCATCTGACGAAATGTTGTATAGTCTTCAATGCCAGAATAGTACCAGACAATATCAGCATACTCGCCAGTTGGAACGGTAATAGTGACTCGGGTTCCCGTGGTATATGTGTTCGGTGAATGCTCGGTACAATTGTTGCAGAGAGAATACCACACGGCCCTACCCTTTGGCGTTGTTGATTCAACCAAATAGTGTCCCTCGGTCAGTCGCATAGTATACAGATTATCAACCTGTTTCGCAGATGTTCCAGCATTTGAGGTGACAGTGATCGTAGGACGATCCGGTTCTGCTATGGTATCAGCGGAAATTGGAAAATATCTTACAAATAATGTAACGCCAATCAAAATAACCACTGCTAAAATGGCAAGAAGTTGTGAAATATGCTTACGTGAAAACTGCCGACTTGGCATATCCCTCCCTGATTATAATAATAGTGTAACCTAGCTCACCGATAAATGAAAATATGTGAACTGCTTGGATCTCTCCAGTAATGGCCTCCAGGAAAAAATTTGGCTCCCCCCATGGGATTTCCTACGGTCACAAAACGTTTATCGCTTCTCAAGGTAGCTCCGGCTATCTCTCGTCGCGCTTCACGTCTTTCGCTCAAATTTTTTTTCTTGAGCCTCCCATTAGCGAGATATCCAAGCAGTTCATTGCAAATACTGCTTTACTTTGGCTCTGTGCTCATCAATTGTGAGACTCGTGATAATATCGCCTTTCGCAGTATGGAAAAAATAGAGGGCATCGGTTGCTTTTGGTTCGAGCGCGGCTTGAATGCTTTTCATTCCCGGGTTACAAATCGGTCCGGGAGGAAATCCTGGATTAAGATAGGTATTATAAGGCGAAATGACTGATGTATATTCCGCAAGCGTGATTGGCTGCCAAAAAGACTCAAGTTTCTTTCCGTTAGCCAGCGCATTCGAATCTTTGGCGTACTGTACCGTGGGATCGGCCTCCAGCGGCATATTATGGGAAATTCTATTTTGATAAATTCCCGCGATGAGCGCTCGCTCATCATCGCGTTTTGCTTCCCGTTCCACAATTGAAGCCAATATAAGTTGTTGACTCGTGATATTGAGGTCTTTTGTTCGAGCGGTAAAGTTTTTACCCAAAGTCTCCACTACGGTTTCTCGGGTAGCTTCTTTGGCAAAAAAATAGGTATCAGGAAAGAGATAGCCTTCTTTACTGGCAACTAGGGTCAGGAAGCCTTGGCCGTCAAGTCCAAGCCCGGTTAATTTATCAGCAATCTGTTCTTTCCGCCAACCTTCGGGAATCGTCAGGCGAATAAGCTGATTTTGACCTTCCGCTAAGACTTTAACAATTTTGAACAAATTATTACTTGGATCTAGGGTGTAGGTGCCGGGTTTGATTTTATTTTGGGTGGCAATGAGAGCGATCAAAAAGTTAGGAACTGAACGAATGATTTTATGACGCTTTAAGTCATTCGCAATCTTTATCTGACTCTCACCTTCAGTAATGGTTAGAGCAAGAGGTGCCCCACCAACGGGTCGAAAACCACGAATAAAGATAGTCCCCATAATTACAAAACTTAATCCAGCAATTACTGCCGCAAGCAAGGTGTGGGGAAAGGTAAAGATTTTACGCGCGATCGGTGAAGAATTGCCCCAGAATGAGTTCTGCAGCTCGCTCGTCGATCCGCCATTTTTCTCTTTTGATGTCGATTTTGGCATGACGTAGTTGGTTCTCCGCTTCATGAGAGGTGAATGATTCATCGACCGTATGAACCGGTAAATGAAACGTATGTTTAACTCTATTTACCCAATCACGGGCATTTTTTTGACTGGCAGTAATATCGCCGCTTTTAACTTGTGGAATGCCAATAACAACAGCAGTGATATTTTCATCAATAATAATTTTTTTGATGGCGTCGATGGCTTCTTCTGAGTTCGTGGCATCAATATAACCACGACCGAAAGGAATAACCGATCCAATCGCCACCCCAATCCGCTTTGCCCCAATATCAAGGGCCAAATAATTTTTATGCATGGATTTATTTTACCCGAACAGGTTAAATCAGACAACGTTACTCTGCCGGGGGTGTTTCTTCTTTGGCTTTATATGAAAACTCGAGATTAATACGACTGCCATTAAATGGAAGGCGAGGCCACCACGAAGGAGTTTTTTGAATATCAACACTGTCGGCTGGGATTTTCTTTTTGAGCAAGCCGAGCGCATCGGTTGGCGTGATACCAATCATGTCACGCTTGAGTTCTTCTTCACTAAACTGAGTGATGGTGAAAGCTTTTAAATTATTGGTCAAGTCGAGCCGTTTGTCGGTAACATTGTTCAGTTCGAACTGGGTTAAATCGGTTACCAAGTCATTGCCTTGTTTCACAATTTTCTGTCCTTGGGGAATCTGGTTGGCTAATAGTTTTTCCATCAGGCTATTCTGGTCTGATTTGTTAAAGCTGATAACCTGAAACTTTCCAGTCACCGTTCCTTCGACTGAATCGTTTTGGGCATCCGCTACAACACTGGTTGTAACGTCTTGGGAAAGCGTTTGCATTGCTTTATCGAGAATGATCACTTCGTCTGTGCCTTGGGCTTTAATCTGCTTAGTTGCTTCGTCAAGATTTTGAGCCTTAATGGCGGCGGTTAATTTATCGATATCAGATTGTGTCACCACCGTTACAACATTAGATTTCCCCCCAGTAAATGCCGTCGAAGATGTCCCATAAATTTTTTCCTGCTGCGCTGTTGGAATATTAGGCAAAATAAAGCTGGTGGCCGCAATATTGTAAGTATCACCGGCTTCGATGGCTTCAACCTCGGCATCCTTTTTGCCTCCTGTTACAACAGCCTTTCCTCCTACAACTGAAGAGCTGGCTCCGGGAACATTAACCGCCGACGTTAAGACATATTCGGTCCCGCCTTTTGCTCGGACTCGAGTTCCGGCAGCAAAACTATGGACTTGACTGTCCCATTCATTTGTTAACGTCAAAGTCCCTTTGGTCTTTGTTCCAATGTCTTTTTTACCAGTCGATTTGGCGGTTGATTTTGTCTCCTGTGTGACGGCGATAACTTTACCAGGAATGACGGATTTATCGCCATCCATTGCCGTAGCTTCGGTATCAACCGATGATTTAACTGAAGAATTTAATGGCTGGGCGAAGACCACCACCTTAAGCGTTGCCGATGGTACGTAAAGAATGGCCGCCAATCCACCGGCGATAAGAATACCTAAAACGACTAAGATCGGTAAAATAATAGCTCGTCGCTTTTTCTGACGAAAAAAGCGTAAATTTCCTCGCGTTGGGATCATGCCGCCTTTACCAATGTCTGAGTGTTCGGAAGCCTGTTCTTTCTTTGGTGCTTCTTCGGCCACTTCTTTTTTGTCGTTCATATCTACTGGTTCTTCAATAGGGGGTGAAGATTCGACTGCATGGGAAGTAAAACCAGCCGAAGCTAAATCTCCCCCCGCTACGGCATCTTTTTCGTCTGGTTCTTCATCACCATCATCTATGGGAGGATCTTCTTTGACAGTCGGTTTCTTCGGTTTTGGTTCGTTATCTAATTCTTTTCCACGAGGAAAATCAATTTCTTTGACGGACGGAAATACAGAAAAACCAATCCGTTGGGCTAAATTACGGGTTGTGGTGTCAGGGCTAACCAGACCAACCTCTTTGCCTTCCGCTGCCGCTTCTTTAAAAATAAGTTTAAGATTAACAATACTTTGCCCCAGAACTGCATTCCGTGGCAAACAAAGCGCAATGTTGCGCTTTTTACTTTTTTTAACTTTTTCTACCGCAGAGGTTACTTCCTCGTCGGATTCCAAGTAAATTTCTTCGTACATACCCTCCCTCTAATCTCGCATACCAGTACTCACCTTACTTAAAATACTATCAATTGGGCTTATGGTGTCAACTAATTCGGCCGCTAAATGAGCCAAAGCCATTGGAGTAATGTCCTGAGGCTCTGTCAATTTACCCGTTTCATCCATAATCGTGCCCACTTCTGACGGGTGAATCAAACTAACCGAAGGTCTGCGAGTAAATTGAAGTGATTCATACCAATCACCATTTTTGAGCAACGCCCGAATTTCAGGTAGCGCACTTCCACCACCACAAAGGAGAATACGGCTGGGTAAATGTTCATTCGTCATAAACTCACTGAGAGTTAACTCTACGCCAGAGAGCCATACATTACAATCACTGGCTAATGCATGCTTAATCAGTTCCGTATCCTCGAGATTGGTTTTGCCATGAGAATAGTTTATTTTAATCCGTTCAGCCTCAGCAAAGGATACCCCAAGAACTTGGGCTATCCTTTTGGTAAAAGCGCGGCCGCCGATAGCAAACATTTTTGTCCCTACAACGCCACCATTCTGAACGACAGCAATATCGGTTGTACCACCACCAATATCCATGAATATGGCCGAGAATTCTTGAGTTGTTTCCGGACCGTAGAGTCGAGACACTGCGTAGGGTTCGGCGGCGACAGACAATAAATCGAGTTTCAACTCTTCGGCCACTGTTTCATAAGCCCCGAGGTGGACAAGTGGAGCAAAAGCGTTAAAAACACCAACTTTTACCTCTTTGCCTTGAAAGCCAATCGGGTTGGCGACGCGATATCCGTCGATTGTTACATCGACAATGGCGGCATTGACCAATCGCACATCCACGAGATCCATGCCAGCTTCAAAACCAATAATCTCGCGGGCTTTATCAAAGGCTCGTTTTTGCACGTCGCCAATAATTTTTTGGAGCTCCGTGAGAGTGATTTTAATAGTTGGTTGTGGTCGTTGGATGGTGACGGCTGTTGTGGTGCCTTTAACCAGTTCGCCAGCGATTCCCATAATTACATGATCGGGTAAAAAACCCGCCTGTTCAGCCGCTTGCTCAAGCGCCCGTTCGCAATTAGCAATAACACCCGCAATGTCAGTAATCGTTCCACCTTGCATGTCCGACAACTTTTGATGTTGGCGGCCGACTCCTTTAACATGGCCAATCCCATCCGCGTCCACCGAAAAAATAAGGGCCTTCACGAATTCCGTCCCAATATCTAAAGAAATGGCGGACTGATTAACTGCCGGCCGCTTTTTCATGAATCCAAATACGCCCATCACACAACTCGCTTTCTTGACGAAAAGGGGAGAGATCGAAGCGAAAAGTGCGAAGCGTGAGAAGAGATAGTCGTAACTACCTTGACGAGCGATGAGCGCTTTGGAGCCGATTTATCCTCTTTGCAGTCGAAAGAAGAGTTGCGTGATGCGCGTTGGCCCATATTCGTACTATGCCATATGACCAAAAAAGCGGCAAGGTAAACCTCGCCGCTCTCAAATTTATTCTTACTCTTTAGACGAGTCTGTCACTATTTGAAGGCAATCGTTGTTAGGAAAAGATCGAATCCGGCTTTACTTTTCGGAGTACTGTCGTCACCTGAAATCGTGTAAAGTCTATTGTTAAGAAGCAATACAATGCTAACATTTCCATAATCGCCAACATCTTTAGCACTAATTCGTTTTGCCGTTTTACCACCTATGGTAGTATCTGTAACTGTAATCTTTGAATTCGCCACTCCGAATTTAGCTTTAGCTTGATTGGCCGCCTGGTCCAAAGTCATCCCTTGACTCGCAGTACTCACTTCAAGCGCGTAAGCCCAATGATCTTGTGGTGTTCCCTCCGTTACGGTTGTTGTTTCGTCAGTGGATGATTCACCAATGCTTATCGAAGGATCATACTTGAACGTGTATCCATATTTGGGACTAGTGTAGGTTTTCCAATTGGTCGTATCCGTCGCCGCCGCTGATGCCGTGGGAGACGGTGTCGGAGTAGCGGTTGCTGTCGTGGTGGCAGTAGCGGTCGGTGAACTATAAGTAGTTGTCTGCGTTGTGTTAGACGCCATGCTCTGACCAAAGTAGTAACCGAGCCCGCCAAAAACGAGGGCCGATATCAGCACCGATAAAATAATCGGGACTACAGGTGATTTATGTTCTTCTATTTCCATGTTTCTCCTCTACTTCGTGAATTTGAATGAATCAAAAATCTTTTGGTTGTCAGCGCTGTGGGTATTCTTTGCGCCTTTACCGGCTTCGTGAAGCACGTATAGATGGCCATCATGTTCCACATAAACAGCGTGATCATCAAGTATGTCGCTATTGTTACCTACTTCGTAAGCTTTTACTCCAGCAAAATCAATCAGTTTTTCCGATTTTAGCAAAGAATCTTTTCCCATCAGATCTTTCAATGTTGTCAAAGTTTGGAGAGATTGGTCAATCGAGCCTTTATAAACTTCTTTTGTATAATCGACGACGGAAACGTAGTAGTAAATAGTGACGTCATTATCCCAGCCCTCTACTCCTAACGTACTCACTTTTTTTTCAGCTTCGATTCCCTGGTTTGTTTCTGGGCTGATCAAATTGACGATCTCTTCAGGGGAATTACGCAAAGTCCAGGTGGAAGGGTAGGTAATAGTGAAATTATATTTCGTACTCGTAAAAGTTTTCGGACTGGCCGTCGATGCTGATGTGGTGGCTAATGGAGTCGGTGAGTTAGTTGTAACTGAAGCAGTCGGAGAACTGACCTGTGTTGATGTAATGGTTTTGTTCACCGTTCCAAAATAATATCCCGCAGCGCCGAATATAACCGCGGAAATGAGAACAGACGAAATAATAGGTAATACAATTGATTTCGGTTGCTCAGGTTCCATTGTCTCTCCTTTTGCCCGACTTCGCTTTTAAGCGAGCCGGGAACCCCTCGAATCCGCCGGCTGGCGGAGAAGTGGTACATCTATTATATATAGCTTAAATTAACGTGCAACTTAGCTAGAACTAGCTCTATAACTTCCCTTGAGCAATAAGGAGATCTTTTTGTCTGCAAGTCATTCAGAGCTCGTCAAAATAGCTTCGGCTATTCTTCCTCACTCATTCATGTCTTTCGACTAAAAATCTCAACCTTCTTTTCTCAGGTTAACTTATAGAGCTAGTTCTTGGAACTACTCGAGCCCGGATCCGCCTGACTCCAGCGCTTGATCCTTCTTCTTTGAGGATTTCAAATCGGCCAAGCTCGCCAGTTGACATCACATGGGGACCGCCACATAGTTCACGTGAAAAAACTGAGCCATCTTGTTCA
>JBGPML010000034.1:0-9125 GCA_041486955.1 Patescibacteria group bacterium | reverse complement strand
CTCAATCGATTCGGAAATGGGGCAAAAAGCCATTGGGATTATTGAATCCATCATGCGAAGCGTTGAAGTTGGTGAAGTCATTAAAGGAACCGTCGCTCAAATTATGAAAGACCGTAATACCGGTAAGGAAATTGGGGCGATTGTCCAATTGACGCCAAAAATTGATGGCATGGTCCATATTTCACAAATTGCTGACCATCGCGTTGAAAAAATCGAAGATGAAATTAAAGTTGGCCAAACCGTTACGGTTAAAGTGGCGGAAGTCGATCGTGATCGAGGGCGGATTAGTTTAACTATGAAAGGCGTTGAGCAGGAATAAGCACGACGAACGAAAATTGCGTTTGACGGCGTCACCCAGCACTCAAGTGAGTGCTGGGCTCACTCGACGTACCGTCAAGTACGCCTCGTTTCGTGTCTCAATTCTTTCTTGGCAACCATCCATTTTCGATCGTCGTATAAAAAAATCTAACTTGCCCGCTTATTAGCAATCAGGCAGTATAGATATAATGACGATCGATTCTGTGTCGTTAGGTTATTGGTATCAACGCACCACGTTACATCTCTCTGAGCTGTATGATTTTTTGCATGACGGAGTCAGCCCGCTGAATCTAAATAAAAACAAATTACACGATCTTCGTTCAGCCTTAGCGATTAATGAGGTCGAATTAAAAATCGACGCTCTTGAATATATTGATTTGAAAGTTAATCACTATATATCGATAAAAATTTATGAAGACGGTTTAACGGTTTTAACCAAGCGGCATACAGAAATCGATGAAGACATTAAGGCCTTAACCGACTATTTTGAAAAAAAGTTTTCCCCAGCCGTCAGTTATCTGTTCAGTCTGGGCGCGCCGGTGCCTAAGGAGTTATCCAACATTAAGACGATTTCTCCGTTTTTCATCGTTACCCATGGTGGGACAGATCAAACGATTGGTAAGTTATTCCAGGAATTACATGAAGAAAAGTACTATGAAATTACAGGCGATAACGTTCAAATCTACCGAGGAACACAATATTTTATTATTAATGCTGACGCCAAATTCAAAAATACCGAGAATTTAATTGAAGCCCAAATTCTATTCAAGGAATTCAAGAGCCAGCTCCATCACTACCTCAATTTACATCGGGTGATCTGGGAAAAGATTGCTGATATTAAGGAACAGGGCTATATTCGCGGGCGTAATATTCAAGACCAACGCAATGAGCTGGAAAGTTATAAAAAAACAGTCGAATTGATTGAAGGCCGCATGAATCAAATGGGAATTCACATCGGAACCCGTCAAGCCATGATCAAATCCGACAACCTCGAACAAGTCTTAAACGATACCTTGCAGTTTAAATATGAAAATCTTAAAGATACTCTCAGCTACGTCAAAACCCTTTGGATAATGACCAAGAACTATGTCGATTCTGCCATTCAAGTATTTAGTGAAATTAATGCCCAAAGTACAAAAAATTCTATCCAAGCCCTTACGCTTATAACCACGCTCGGATTGCTGCATGGCATTATCAATTACTTTACCCTAACCAAGTTTCCCCAGATCCATCCAACTGGTATCATTTACTTTATTTTCTTAGTTGTCGCGACTTGGTTAGTCAATCAAGCGGTGGTAGTTGGGTATCGATTATTACGGTATAAAATTACGAATATAACCGCGAAAAAATCACTCTAACCGACGTCGTATCATTGACAGATTAAAAGCATTCCGGTATTATTGATGCATCTTAGCTTAGCCAGCACTCTTAGTTCTCATATTATTTTAAAGAACAATACCTCGTGATCCACGTTTATTTTAGTCTCGTACTACATTAATCGTTTCAATTCATTCAACGACTGAGTGTCTATTTATTGCGGCCAAGGGAGGAACACAATTTACTCATCAAAGCTTAAGTTATGTATGTCTTAATCAAGAAAGGAAAAATTATCTATGGATGAAGAAAATAAATCAAATCAGTCTCGACCGAATAATAACTCGAGACGCCGACCGCCTACACCCCGCAGTCGATCGAATTCGCCTGCCGAAAGGTCCGAATCAGATGAAAAGGGACAGCAGTTAAAGCAAACCAATCATCAAGACCGCTACATGCGGCCTAGCTTGAGTCGGCATGGTGCCCGGCCTTATTCGAATAGCGAACGCACAAATCAACCGAATCGTCGTTTTACATCACGAACGGATTCCAATAATAATAGCACGATCCAGCGATCGCCTCAGGTGCAAATCAATCGTAACCCACGTCTTAATGACGAGCAGCGACCAATTGTGGTTCGAAATAATGGTCAAAAACCTAATCGTGCGCCATCGTCTGGCAATAATTCTCATATTAGCCGACGTCGGTTTACCAACAATAATAACAATCAACGACAGGATATCCCTCGGTCGAATGCACCTGTGGCCGTCGCCGAAGAACCACAGATTAACACTGCGTCTAAACCCACAGTTATCGCTTCCGGCTCAAAAAAGCTTCGAATCATTCCATTAGGTGGCGCCGGTGAAGTTGGTGCAAAAAACATGACCGTGTTTGAATACGGTCAGGATATTTTAATTGTCGACTGCGGCATCGCATTCCCCGATAAAGATATGCTCGGCGTCGATTCAATCATTGCCGACACAACCTACTTGGAGGAACGTAAAGCCAATATCCGCGGTATGGTTTTTACCCATGGTCACGAAGACCACATTGGTGGCGTGCCTTTTATTTGGCCGAAACTCAACTGTCCGATGTATGCCACTCCACTTACCTGTGGCTTAATTAATCACAAACTTGATGAAGCTGGCGTAGAGAATGCGCCGCTAACCGTCATTGAAGCCGGTGACAAGCTCCACTTTGGTCAAATCAGTGTTGAAGCGGTTCGGTTAACTCACTCGATTCCTGATGTTCTTGGGTTAGCGATTCGCTGTCCGGCTGGTTTATTCTTTTATGCCACCGACTGGCGGCTTGAACATACCCCAGCGTTAGGGAGGCCCGCTGATTGGATTCGTATTGCCCAACTCGCCGGCGAAGGCATTACCGCCCTCTTTTCCGACTCAACCAATGTTGATCGACCCGGTTATAGCCCAAGTGAAAAAATGATCGGCGAAGCCTTTGATCGTATTTTTCAGGAAGCGAAAGGCCGCATCATTGTGGCTCAATTCTCGTCGCAGATTAATCGTATTCAACAAGTCCTGAATTCAGCCAAAAAGTTTGGTCGTAACGTCGCTATTTCCGGGCGATCGATGGAAACGTACGTTAATATCGCCATGAATCTTGGTTATCTCAAAGTGCCCGAAGGCATGTTGGTAGACTTGCGTAAAGTGAACACCCTTGAGCCCAGAAAAGTAGCTATATTGTCGACCGGCAGTCAAGGTGAAGAGTTCTCATCCCTCGTCCGTATTTCTGAAGGCGAACACAAGCATGTCAAACTCGACACAACCGATACCGTAGTATTATCCGCCTCAACGGTGCCTGGCAATGAAGCGGCGGTTGATAAGCTCATTGATAACCTTTATCGCGAAGGGGCGAATGTTATGCATTCAAAGCTTATGACCGATATTCACGTTTCGGGCCATCCGTCACGAGAAGAGTTAAAGCTTATGATTGCCTTAACGCAACCTCGCTATTTTATTCCAATTCATGGTGACTATCACCGGATGTTTGAACATGGCAAAATCGCCGTGGAAATGGGTGTCGCTAAAGACAATATTATACTGATGGAAAATGGCAATGTTGTGGAATTTGATTCCCGCGGTGGTAAAATCAGCACCGAACGGATTCAATTGAACGATGTTATGATCGATGGCTTAGGCATTGGCGACGTTGGGCCAATCGTTATCCGTGATCGACAATTGATGGGTAATGAAGGTATGGTCAATATCTTTATGGTCGTAAAACAAAAAACCGGCGAGATGGTGACCTCGCCCGACATTATCACCCGCGGCTTTATTTATGTCCGCGAAGCCGAAGACTTAATGCACCGCTTACGTGAAGAGATTAAAAAGTCATATGCAGCGGCTTTGAAAGATCGTGGCACTAACTGGGACGAGATCAAGCAGGCCATGCGTGACGATATTTCTAAGTTTCTCGAGCAAAATACTGGCCGAAACCCCATGGTGATTCCAGTTATCACCACAGTCTAAACATATATTAATTGAGACCTAGCAGGTTTTGTCAATCATAAATAAACCTGCTAGGATAAATGCATATATAAGGAACGAAGAGCATTACTCAAGGAGGATGATTGCCTTTCTTACGCCGACGGCGACGCAGTACGAGTAGTTATGGCACTCAAAGTCGCAGACGAAAACGTATGCCAACACTTCGCGACCAGATGGATTGGTCGCTCCACCCTGATACCGCCAGAGAAGTTCTCGGGGTATTTTTAACCGTTTTAGGTGTGCTCTTTTTAATTTCTATTTTTGGTCTGGCCGGTAGATTTGGCTCATTAGTCATTAATGCCTCAACTTCATTGTTTGGGTTTTTAGGGTTTGTCGCTCCGATCGTCTTTTTGATTATGGGAATTAAACTCCTCATGCCTCGGGATGAAAACGACGTTATCAAAGCCTCAGTTATTATCGGTATTATCCTGGCGTTTTTTGCGATTCCTGGATTATTTATTACTCACGGTGGATTGATGGGTTCAACGGTTTTCAGTTTAGTCTCCCATTTTTTAGGCCCGATCGGCGGCTACATTTTACTTTTAGGACTGGCAATGGCGTCTCTCCTTGTCTCAACGAACATCTCTGTCGGATATTTACTTGGTCGGCTGAAAATTGAGCGCGAAGGTTTGGGCCAAATTAATATGGGTGGGGCTAAAGCTAAAGTTTTCACTTTTCCTGGACGTAACAGAAAACCTGTCGATGATGAATCGCAAGTTCCGGTTCGCGCATTAACCAGCAAGGAGGGTGATTGGGAGTTTCCGCCGCTCGATCTCTTGGCCCTTTCTGATTCTATGCCCGATGCCGGTAATATTAACAAGAATCGCGAAACGATTCAGAAAACGCTGAAAGACTTTACGGTTGATGTCACAATGAGTGACGTCAACGTTGGGCCAACTGTTTCGCAATACACCCTTAAGCCAGCCGAAGGAGTAAAGCTTAATACAATTACTGCCCGTTCGAACGATCTGGCTTTGGCATTAGCGGCTCCCTCAGTACGTATAGAAGCGCCAATTCCTGGTAAGTCGGCCGTCGGAGTGGAGATTCCCAACAAAGTTGCCGCGACAGTGACCCTCCGTGAAATTTTAGAGACTGAAGACCTTAAAAAGAGCGATTCAACGCTTAGCTTGGCCCTCGGTCGCGACGCTGCCGGCGCACCGTTTGTAGTGGACTTAACCCGCATGCCGCATCTCCTCATTGCAGGGGCGACAGGAAGTGGAAAATCAGTCTGTATCAATTCAATCATTATCAATCTCCTCTACCTCAATTCTCCCAGTGATTTACGCTTGCTCTTAGTCGACCCTAAGCGGGTAGAATTTACCGAATACAGCGGAATCCCCCATCTCTTAGCTCCCGTTGTGACGGAAGTTGATAAAACCGTCTCCCTCCTGAAATGGGTCGTAGCCGAAATGGAACGTCGGTTTAAACTGTTTGCCGATTCTTCCTGCCGAAATATTCAAGTCTATAATGAAAATCCGATTGAAGGAAAGCTGCCCTATATTGTCGTGGTTATCGATGAATTAGCGGACCTTATGACACAGGCGGCTAATGAGGTAGAGACGTCGATCGTTCGTATCGCCCAAATGGCCAGAGCCGTGGGGATCCATTTAATCGTTGCCACCCAACGGCCGTCAGTTGATGTTATTACCGGATTAATCAAAGCCAATATTCCAACACGACTCGCCTTCGCTGTGGCGAGCAACGCCGACTCGCGGACGATTCTTGATCAGAGTGGGGCGGAAAAATTGCTTGGGCGTGGCGACATGCTTTACTTATCCAGTGAGTTGACTCAACCGAAACGGGCCCAGAGTGTTTTGGTGACAGACAAAGAAATTCGCTCAGTCACCGATTTCCTGAAACGGGAAGGCGAAGCCGAATATGACGAATCAATAACCAGCTTTAAAACAAATAATTCGCGGTCGAGTGGGGCAAGGACATCCGATGGTGACATGGACGATGACTTGTTTGAAGAAGCAAAAACTTTGGTAGTTCAGTCTGGTAAGGCCTCTGCCTCTCTCTTGCAACGACGTCTCCGGGTCGGTTATGCCAGAGCGGCGCGCTTACTTGACTTACTTGAAGAACAAGGCATTATCGGCCCCGCTGATGGAGCTAAGCCCCGCGACATTCTCGTAGCACAAGATCATCAATATACCGATTCCAACGAAATTTAAATTCGTCGTTGCAAGAGCCTGTTTTGAATCTTCTTTAGAAGCGAAAAAGAAGATCGTTTGAGCGAGAAAGAGGAATTATGAGGAGAGATAGTAAACCCTACCTTGACGAATGATTCGTGATTCGGAGCCAAACGAGGCATTTTGTAGCTATCAAATAAGATTCTAAGTAGGCTCATATATGATATATCTACAGAATGAAGACTTCTGCATTTCAGAAGAAAACTATTGAAAAGCGCGATACGCTTGGGGCTCGGCTTAAAAAAGCGCGGGAGAATAGATCGCTATCATTAACTGACGTCGAACATGAAACAAAAATCCGATCGCGCTATTTAGAGGCGATTGAAGAAAATCGCTTTGATCTTGTACCGCTATCGCATAGTAAGGGATTTGTCCGTCGTTATGCGGAATTTATTGGACTGAGCGGCTCAGACATTGAAGAAGAACTCGCCCGTTTAACCGAGGTATCATATAAAAAACAACCGTTTGCGCCCCGACCGATTGCAAGAGAAAAATCTTGGATCATCACCCCGCGTGTGATGCTGATTGTCTTGTCGGTTATTGTGCTTATCGGGTTTATCGGGTATATTACGTATCAAGTTAAACAATTCGCCGCACCCCCCATGTTGGAGATTACCAAACCGACCGGTGAAAGTGTGGTGAACAGTGAAACGTTTTCAATTGAAGGGAAAACCGATGTGGGTGGCGCTATCTATGTCGACAACCTCCTGGCCGGTACCAACAGCGATGGTACCTTTACCTATGTTCTCACCCTCCGACCAGGACTGAATCAGGTTGTCGTCCGAGCAGAAAATCGGATAAAGAAACAGTCGACTAAAATAGTGTCTGTCCTGTACCAACCTCCGACAGCACCATCGCCTACTCCAACTCCCTCACCTTAGAAAGGAATTTTTATGTCAGCCAAGAAAGCCAAAGAAATTACGGAAGATCAATCCGCCGCTAAAGAGGATAATTCGGCTCGTAGACAAGCATTAGATGTCGCCTTAAGTACGATTGAAAAACAGTTCGGCCGTGGTTCTATTATGACCATGAACAGTTCGGATTTGCATCCAATTGCTTCAATCCCAACCGGTTCGCTCGCACTAGACATAGGACTTGGCATTGGCGGCTTGCCGCGCGGACGAGTTGTTGAAATTTACGGTCCAGAATCATCGGGTAAAACTACTCTAGCTAATTCAGTTGTCGCTCAAGCCCAAAAGAAGGGGGGCTTAGCGGCTTTTATTGATGCTGAACACGCATTTGATCCAGAGTACGCCAAGAAATTAGGGGTCAATTTAGATGAACTATTAATTTCACAACCAGATACGGGTGAACAGGCGTTAGAAATCGTCGAAACCCTTATCCGTTCGAATGCCCTCGATGTTATTGTTATCGACTCCGTTGCAGCCCTTGTTCCACGAGCTGAAATTGAAGGTGAGATGGGCGATGCCATGGTGGGTGTGCAGGCGCGTTTAATGAGCCAAGCCTTGCGTAAAATTACCGGGGCTATTTCCAAATCGAAAACCCTCGTTATCTTTATTAACCAAATTCGAATGAAAATCGGGGTCATGTTTGGTAACCCCGAAACGACTTCCGGTGGAAATGCGTTAAAATTTTATGCTTCGGTCCGCATGGATATTCGTCGCGGGGACCAAATTAAGGAAGGTGAAGTGGCTGTTGGGAATCGAACGAAAGTCAAAATCGTTAAAAACAAAGTTGCTCCACCTTTTCGTACCGCGGAATTTGATCTTTTGTACAGTGAGGGCATTTCTCGGGAGGGCGATGTTCTTGACCTCGGTGTTACTAAAAATATCGTTCAAAAAGCTGGCTCATGGTATCAGTATGAAGGCGATAAAATTGGCCAAGGACGAGAATCGGCCCGTCAATTCCTCAAAAAAAATCCTAATTTAACCGACGAAATTGAACAAAAGATCCGTGACGCTTACGCTGCTCCAGTTGAGCCAGTGGTAATCGAAACGCCTACGGAAGTAATACCAGAAGAAACCGAAGAATAGTTAAAACTGATGGATTTGGCGTCTTACTACGTCAAAACCTCCGTGACTCGCTCAGCGTACCTCCATGTACGCCTCGCTACGATACTCGGTTTTTCCTTGTAATACGCTCAACTGCATCAGTCTAAAAATTTAACACAATCCGGCTTTGTCATTGCGAGGGACATAGTCCCGCGGCAATCCGACAGTGTCGTTGCGAGAGATGAAAATCCCGCGACAATCGAGATAGATTTTCCGCCTCCGTCAGCCGACGGAGGACGGATAGCGATGACAGGCAAACAGGCTCCAGTCGACGAAGTCGAAGCCTACGTCCCTGCGTACTCTGTCTAAAGTTGTTCGAAAAAAGCGTGAGGGAGATTGGGTTGGTAGGGATAAGGGGGCTGCTCCGCATACTAGGCCCCCTGTCCCTACCTAAAGAATTTTTTGCACTCACGTTTGGATTAGTCTACGATAGATCTATGAACCTACGGAAGCTTCATCTTCCTTCTATTGGCGTTACCGGATTATTGGTTGGTGGATTGCTCAGAATTTTCTCGTTTGTTTTTGAGTGGCCATTGGTCTTGGTATTGATTTCGAATATCGTTTTACTCATCGCCGTGGCCTGGATATTGATGTTCGATTTATTCCCAATTTTTCTTGAACCGTTCTATATTATTCGTCAAAACTTTTCTCGCCGACGATCATTTTTTGTGGCACTATTAGCCTTTTTTGCTTTGATGCAAATCGCGACCTATTTTCTACCTTCAGGACCAGCGAAAGATACCACAACTACACTAGCGTTTCTCGGCTTTGTCAGCGCGATAGTGTGG
>JBGPML010000033.1:0-9264 GCA_041486955.1 Patescibacteria group bacterium | reverse complement strand
GGATTAATATCCCTCTCACACCAGTTAATTGCGGCGAAGTTGAATATTGCCAATGGCGCTTCACCGAGTAGTATTGCCGCCACGATAATTTCCGCTGATACGTTAATTGGATCGCAGGTTGTTCCACCAGTGGGATCAGGATTCATCTCACCCAGCACAACGAGCAGCCTGAACGATCTCCTTGACCAATTCAACAGTGGCCTAATTGGTCCCGGCCATTGCCGCGACTAAGAGTTCTGGAAGACAACACAAAAAAGCACCTCCGGGTGCTTTTTTGATTTAATTAAGTTACGATTACGTCAGATACAATCTATTAAATAAAAAAAGAAAGCACTATGTCACTTAAACAAGCAGTTTGGATAGGACTCTTTATTGGTTCGACGATTGGTGGATCTGTTCCGCTTCTTTGGAATCCGGATATATTATCTGCTTCAGCTATTTTTGGCAGCGTTATCGGCGGTGCGCTCGGTATTTGGGCCGCCTATTCTCTTGGAAAACAGTATCTCGATTGATACCCTCGGACTAAATCTAGTCCTCCGAAGTTAATCCGGACTATTAATTGAAGGGATTGCCTAGTTATTTTGCTGTCGGTGTCTTGCCACTCGACATCCAGAGCCAAACCCCGATAATGAGCAGGATTATTCCCGAGGTAACATGAACAGGGTGGGGACTCTGTAACCCGAACGATTGATGCACGGAATGCGGCAAGAATGCAAAGAACGCTCCAACGAGCAGTACTACGACAGAAATAGCTTTTTTCATAGATCTCCTTTTTTGAGAAAATTATTATTTTCGCCCTAATGATTTTGGCCGCCGCCGGTCCCGTTGCCACCCCCACCCCCGGTACCGGTTGATGATCCAGAACCCGTACTGGTCGGAGCGCTGCTCTGACTACTTTGTGATGATCCATTTTGCGTGTTTGTCTGTTGATATTGTGAGGCGGGAGTATAACCAGTAAAGTAGCTCCAGTCCGCGTCATCCGATTGATGATTCACAAACTCTTCGCCCTTGCATTCAAACGGCGCCGCATCACGAGCCTCTTTGGTGATAATTAAGTCTGATTTGGTTTTTATGCCCTGAGCTTGATATTTCGCGAAGATATCATCGGTCATCACGTCAAAATAAGAGATGTTTTGGGGTCCTTTGACCGTGAAAAGATCAATCGCGACATCAAATTGCTGCGTCGACATTACACTACCAACCCGCTCTCCCGCTTTCACCGTACTTCCCACCTTAATAGAATCGAGGGGATAGACGTGGAACAGACGAACATCATAAGATTTCTGACCATCGACTTGGATATGGAGTTGCTTACCGAGAGGGAACTGTTCGGTCTGAATGGCTGTGATTTTTCCATTAACCGGACTATAAATTGGAATATTCGTCGCCGGATCAAGCGTTGCTGGAATTTTGCTCGGGTCTCCTGCCATATCGCTTTGGGTTTTCGGTAAAAAGTAGTGCTTCATACTCCGACATTTTTCTCCCCCGCTGGCAAAACTATGTCCCGCTCCCGAACGAAACTTGGACACACCACCATAATTGCTTAAATCAACCACATCAGCCGTGACAATTTTCGGGAGATCCGCCGTCGCAGGCACCGAAAGCTCAGGTTTTTTCACGACCCAAATGGCGACGCCCCCAGCAATCATTATCAGTAGAATTATGCCAAAAATAAGGGCGACTTTACTTGTTGATGGACTCGTTTCCATAATGATTCACTCCTTCTTAAAATTATCGTATCATAATAAAATGCAATTCATGTTTGACAAACGCAACCGAGTTGCATTAAACTTGTATTAGCAAGCATTTGGGATAAGGAAGGTTGTGCATGGTCATATTAGTTAGTGTCGCAACGGTTTTAGCGACGTTACTCGGCGGATTGTTTGCCCTCAAATTTAGGGATAAACTCCATTTGGTTCTCGGTTTCAGTGCGGGAGCAGTTATTGGTGTGGCATTTTTTGATCTCCTGCCGGAAGCCATCTCGCTGGGAAGCAGCCGATATGAGGTTGCGATGATTACTACCGTCGTGGCAATTGGTTTTGTTATATTTATGCTTCTTGATCGACTTTTTTCGATCCATGTCCATGATGATGACGATTGTGAAAACGTTAATCATCGCGGAAAAATTGCCGCAACAACATTATCGATTCATAGCTTTCTCGATGGCGCGGCGATTGGGTTAGCGTTTAAAGTTTCACCACAAGTCGGGGCAATTGTTGCTCTGGCTGTATTAGCCCACGATTTTTCTGACGGAATTAATACCGTAAATCTCATTTTAAAAAATCAGGGTTCACGCACCCAGGCGTTTCGTTGGCTATTATTGGATGCCATCGCCCCAGCGTTAGGGGCGCTGTCAACTTTATTCTTTGCCGTTCCAGAAGCTACTCTCGGTCTTATTTTAGCTCTCTTTTGCGGGTTCTTTCTTTATATCGGAGCCAGTGATTTGCTGCCTGAGAGCCATCACCGTCATCCCGCAATATTAACAACGGTAATGACGATTATCGGCATACTTGTTTTGTATGCGGCCGTTCATTTAGCTGGCGCTTAGGCTATACTCTATTTATCCAAAGATGAGGATCAAAAATAAGGAGGTCAAAATGTTCTTCGCCAACCATCCAAAAGAAAAGTCATTTTTTAGTGTGGCCATGGGTTTGATTGTGTTTGGAGCAGTAATTATTGCTCTGGGAGCATCGGAATGGGCCCTAAATTGCGGCCTGGGTTATCATTTTGTTTACCCGATGGGTAAAATTCTGGCCGGAACAGTCATAACAGCTCTCGGTTATATTGTGCTGGAATTAGAATTAATGCGAAAAAATAAATAATCAATCCTCGAGATGTATCATCAAAAGCTTTTCATGATACATGCTATTCTGTAGCTATGAAAAAGTTTTTCATGTGGGTTGGGACGCTTTACATTGGAATGGTTGGGGGCGTACTTTTTTTTGCTGACTTCAGTGCCGGAGAAACTTTAGCGACTCGTTCCGCCACTGCTTTAATTCTCGCGTTGTTTGCGGGACTAATTATCGGCTTCGTCTATCCAAAAAAATACTGGCTTGCCATAATTGCAGCTTGGCTGCCTATTTTATTTATCGGCATTGCTATAATTCATACTTTTACGAATCCCGGGACTATCGATATCAGTCAATGGCTCTCCGTTGTTCCAATCGCCGGGTCACTCGTCGGTGGCTATATTGGTTCCTATCTTAAAAATAACAACCGAACTCAAACACTCTATCGGACACTGTTTGGATTGTTAGTCAGTTTTGGTATTATTTTAATCTATGTTAATTTCGCAAGTCACGCTTAAATAAATATGCTGCGTCATAATTATTTTTATTTGGGAATGGCTGTCGCCTTAATCGGTATATGGATTTTGCTGGCCGATAATAAGAAACACGACCGGCCATCAATTATTGGACGATGGGTGAGCGAATCTGTTGAAGAACGCCCTGGGCAAGGCGATTCAAAACTTTATTTAAGACGCGACTTTACGACTACCTCTGATCGATCGACAGCGATCATTCAGCTCTATAGTGACCCTGAAGGCAAAATCCCATCGCTCAAAATAGAATTAGCCGGATCATATGAAATTCTTAATAAGTCAGCTGATGTAGCGAGTGCCTATGAAGCTAATTTTCATTTTGATTCGGCGAAGCTAACGCCACAAAATGATTTTTTTGTAGCCTTATTTAATAAAACAGAAAAAGGAACCTGTGGGACTGAACCGTGGAGTCTGAATACCGAACAAAATGTAACTGAGACCGGCTGTTCTCCAATCGGTGTGGATATCAAAACCAAGAATACCGAATATGATTTAGTCAAAGTCGAAGACAATAAATTGTACTATGGGGCCAGACCGACTGACGGCAGCGGACTGGAAACGCCTGAAAAAAGGCCGAAAGCTTTACAAACTCCACTTGTTCGATCTGAGTAATTTATCCTAAAGACGTCGAAGTTCTGCTCTAGTATGATAGAGTAGCTTGCTCCATTGTAAGCCACGAACGCAATACGGATCAACGCACATGAACAAACCAGTTGGCCATTCCGACGGGTTGGCGAGGACGGCGTTTATCGCAGTACTCGTCAGTTGTCACGCCGCTCTGGCCTGGGGAGTCGTCAGGCTCTTTACCGGCCATCTCAACGGGACCCTTTTCATCGGATTTCTCACAGGGTACTTCCTGCGCCTGTTTGGGGTCACGGTGGTGCTCCATCGCATGGTGACCCACAGGACAATCTTCCCCCCGAATTGGACCAAACGGGCGTTTTATGTCTGGGGCTGCATTCCTCTCCAGGGTCAGCCGTGCTGGTGGGCAGGCCTGCACCAGCAGCACCATGCCTATCCTGATGATGAAGGCGATCCACACCCGCCCGGCCTGAAAGGATTCTGGTACGCCCACGTTGGGTGGCTGTTTAGCCAACGAACACCCGAAGAATATCAGAGGATCGCCCAGGTTAAGGCTGAACAGCCTGAAATGGCAGGAGGGGACGTGTTGTACCTGTTTTGCGCCCTCCTACCATTTGTCATCTCCGCATTTTGGGGCGTGGAAATGATCCTCTGGGGCAACCTCATCCCCATCGCTTTGGGCTCCCACATTACCTGGAGCGTCAATTCAGTCCTACACATGATCGGCTTGAAATCCCCAAAGTTTACCGGGGATAATAGTCGGAATCTCGTCTTTGCTGTCCTCGCACTCCCGCACTTTGCACACCCCCTCCTCGACTGGCTGGGTAAGATCGTCGTCGTCGCGATCAACTCGGTGGTGTTTGCCACTAACCTCTTGATCGGTATCATTTACGGCGGCGAGAATCTCCATGCAGGACATCACGCCTGGCAACGCTCAGCCAGATTTGGCTCCAGGTGGTGGGAGCCTGACCCCGGATTCTGGGCTGTCCTCCTACTTCAAAGACTCGGGTTGGTGACACTGGTCGCCAAATCGACAGTCCGCGCAGCATGATGCGCCGCACACCCCTCACTCCAGCAGCTTCGGTACTCCACCGAAGCTGCTTTTCATTTGCTTGTTTTTCAACCCACAATACTCCATACTTATGACAAATTGAACACTTAGCTATGGAAACTATCCATCTTATCGTCTTAATTCTTCATGTGATTGTTGCCTGCCTGCTTCTCGGTATGGCCTTTTATAGTCTGATTGCGGTGCTTAAAACTCCAATTGCCCCGAACAACTTTTTTATGTTCAAGACTATTCAAGCCTGGGGGAAACCTCTGGCGGGGTCACAATTAATCCTTGGGATAATCCTTGTTTGGATGGAGCCCGAGGCTTTTGCCCATAACTCACTGATTTGGGCCAAATTTGTTCTTTATATCTTGGCTGGGTACCTCTCCGTTGCGGTCATAAAACGAAAAATCGAATTACTGGACAGCGAAAAGAATAACCCTCAGCTTGAACGATCGCTTACCGGGGTGGCTTGGGCGTTATTTATAATTGTTTTATTGATTGTGGTCATCGGCGTGATTGCCGCCGAAACTACTAAAGGATAAATGATGCAGCCGGTCCGACCCGACCCACCTCTGGAAATATTACCCGACCCCAAACTTACACAGTTTTCTCCAGAAAATAGTACCCGGACATACGAATATGCTGGTATCATTGCTATGGTTGGTTGGGCTACTGTTATTGATATACTCTTTGGCTGGCCAGTTCATCTTTCCGGCGTGTGGCACGTCCTCATATTGGCAGTCGGATTTATTTTATTCCTCATCTCGATTAATCGATCTCCCACTAATTCAGCGCAAATTGGTTTGTGTGTCGTAACCATTATCGCTCTCTATATCTTCTACCACACTGCTATAACAGGAGAGGTAGCTGCTACAATTATTGGATCTTATAAATTCTAAGCCGTTTAAAATTCTGCCAAACACGGGATGTGGGCGATTGCTTCAATGGCACTTTATATTGCCTATCGGTTACTTATTGCCGGTGTTGTTCCTACTACAACAATGTAAACTACGCCCTATCTTTTTTGTCGAACCTGGTGTATACTAATCTCAAGTAAGTTTTTCTCACTCGCTTTCGAATCCGATCCAAGTTATTCATGTAAGGATAGAGTTGCTATCTAAGGGCGGCTCTGAGAGATACGATAGAGAAGAGGTCGTCTTACACGAATGATTAAGAAAGGATATATTATGAGACTATTTATTGGTAATTTATCTTACGACACTACCGAAGCTACCCTAAAAGAGAAATTCGGCGCTGACGAAGTAACCATCCCAACTAACGACCAAGGCCGTCCTAAGGGCTTTGCTTTCGTAAACGTTGCTGATGACGAAAAAGCAAAAGAGCTTATTGCATCAATGGATAAGAGTGATCTCGACGGACGAACTATCGCTGTAAGCGAAGCTCGACCACGAGAAGATCGCTCAAGCGGTGGCGGCGGCGGATATAATCGCGACAACCGCGGAAGCGGCGGCGGTAACTGGAATCGTTAATCGTTTAAATACGATTGAAAGAGAAGAGGACGCAAGTCCTCTTTTTCTTTTTGCCTCTGTTTAGGCGTGGAGTCGTTTACTTTTCTCTCGAAAACAGGTAAAATTAACCAGTTATGTAAAGAATTCATCTTAAACATAATTTGGAGCGGTAAAATAACAATTATTGCTCCATGCCATGAAAACTTTGTCATCATAAATCATTATGCTTCCTCAGTTATTCATGTCTCTCGCTAATAATTGTCTCTATTTTCCCTTCCTAAACAATATCTAAAATGAATTCTATTCGAAACGTCGCTATTATCGCCCACGTTGACCATGGAAAGACCACCCTTGTTGATGGTCTGCTTAAACAGTCCCATACTTTTCGTGATAATGAAGCGGCGATGTCGCAAACATTGATTATGGACTCGAATGACCAGGAACGTGAGCGTGGGATTACAATTTTAGCTAAAAATACAGCTATTACATATAAAGATACAAAAATTAATATTATTGATACGCCTGGCCACGCCGATTTTGGTGGGGAAGTTGAACGAACACTCAACATGGCCGATGGAGCTATTTTGGTCATCGATGCCCAAGAGGGGCCGATGCCACAAACAAAATTCGTTCTTCGAAAAGCCTTAGAACTTAATTTACGGCCCATGGTGATTATTAACAAAATTGATAAGCGGGATGCGCGAGTTGAAGAAGTAATCCAACGAACGTACGATCTGTTTTTGGATTTAGCGATTGACGACTCCCAACTCGACTTTCCAATATATTTTGCGATTGGCCGAGATGGCAAGGCCTGGAGTACACTTCCGGAAGATTCAGCCGAAAAAGCTGATTTAACACCCCTTCTGGATGCTATTCTTGAGTATGTTCCCGCCCCGGCTGGGGACCCAACTGGTCCGTTTCAACTACTTGTTACGACACTTGATCGCGATAATTTCCAGGGCAAATACGCCATCGGTCGCATTCGACGTGGCGTGGCCAAGCCCGGTTTACAAGTCGCGTTGATAAATTCTCACGGCGATCAAACGAGCGGCCGAATTGATAAAGTATTTGTCAGCCAAGGATTAAAGCGAGTTGAAGTTTCTGAAGCAATCGCGGGAGATATCGTTGCCATTACCGGTGTTGCTGCCGCCAATATTGGCGATACTATCGCTGATGCCGTTAATCCTGAAGCCTTACCGACTATTAAAATTGAAGAACCAACATTACGTATGGCCATGTCGGCTAATACTTCTCCTTTTGCTGGTAAAGAGGGCACGTATGTCACCAGCCGCCACTTACTCGATCGGATTAAAAAAGAGCTTGAAACCAATGTTTCAATGCGTTTAGAAATAAAAGATGGTGGTGAATATATTGTCTCCGGCCGAGGAGAATTACATTTGTCAGTATTTATTGAAACCTTGCGACGAGAAGGCTACGAATTACAAATCGCCAAACCACAAGTTATTACGAAAGTTGTTGATGGTGTCGAAATGGAACCACTTGAGGAATTAACGATTGATGTGGCCAACGATTCAGTCGGAGCAGTGACCAGCGAAGTTGGTCGACGAAAAGGTGTTCTTTTGCGACAAGAAGACAACGACAATGGCTCAACCCGGTTAGAATTTGAAATCACCACTCGTGGATTGTTAGGTCTACGTAATCAATTATTAACCTTATCTCGTGGCACAGCTGTCATGAACTCGCTCTTTATGCGCTGGGAGCAAATTGGAACAGCGATTCCCAAATTACGTAACGGTGTTCTTATTGCCTCCGAATCAGGCAAAGCCGTGGCTTATGGTTTAGACGTTGCTCAAGGTCGGGGAGCAACATTCATATTACCGCAAACCGCAGTCTACGCCGGAATGATTATTGGCCTCAATTCGCGCGAAGACGATATTGAAATCAACGTTTGCAAAGAAAAGAAACTCACCAACGTTCGATCGAACGCGGAAATATCCACCGTCCTTACCCCACCGACTGATTTAAGTCTTGAACAATCGCTCGACTTTTTGGAGGATGATGAATTATTAGAAGCCACACCAAAAAGTTTACGCCTTCGCAAGAAAATCCTCGACCCGACCCTGCGCGCTCGTTCAAAGAAATAACACTTGATAGAATAAAAGAAAAAGCGCCATTTGGCGCTTTTTCTTTTTAGTCGGAGGATTTAACCTAGAAAGGCTTTGCTAACCCTTCACCCATACCACCGCCCATTCCCTTATCCATCCTCATGTGAAACATCAAGTATTGTGGATCGATGCCGTTGTCTTTGGCCCAATTTTCCAGATCAGTTCGTTTCGATTCCATTGCCGTCCGTCTTTGACCAGGGGTCATGTCTTTCAATTGACTCCAATCCGACTGACGTTGGCTCTCGAGCTCTTTCATCTTGTCGAGAATCTCGGTCTTTTGATCGTCGGTTAACTTGCCGTCGGAAACGGCTTGAGTCAACCGATCTTCGAATCGCTGTTGCATTGTGGCTTGATGATCAGCCCGATTTTGGTCGAACACGGCTTGAACGTCACTTTGGTTCAGCCCGAATTTCAGAGCAATTTTTTGCGCCAGAGTTTGACTACCCGTCGTATTGTTCTGAGCCATAGCGTGCAGCGCGCCAGTGGAGGCAACACCGGCGAGGACTACCGCCATTATCGGCAACGCAAAATTCCTATTCATGTATATCACCACCTTTCCTGGATTGATCGTAGCAACTGAACCTGAAATAACGCTTAAAATGATTCAACCATATAAATCCAACTTTCAAATCAGTATAATGGTGAAAATGAGCCAAAGGTTAGTCTGCCACTGGCAAAGAAAGGTGAGTTATGACTGAACAAGATCAAAAT